>JAYVME010000034.1:0-2639 GCA_043759115.1 Betaproteobacteria bacterium
ACCAGTTGCACGCGGCGGTCGTGCAGCAGCGTATTGACCGCATTCGACATGGGCGAGGCGACCAGTATGACCGCGTCGACGCGCCCCTGTTGCAATGCCTTGACTGCGGCCTCGCCCGTAAGATCGGCCGCCGGACCGTGCGGAATCAGAATCCCGCTCGCCACCAGCAGTGCCGCGGCGAGTCGGCGCGTGCCGCTGCCCGGCGGGCCGATGGCGAAGCGCCGTCCTTTCAACTGCGTCAGCCGGTCTATCCGCGTGCCCAGCCGGTGAAAGACCCACACCGGTTCGTAATACATGCTGCCGAGGGACACCAGATCCGGCGCGTCCGCTGCTTCACCGATCCCGCCTTGCACGAAACCGAAATCGACGTCGGAATTTTTGTCCCTGAGCAAGTGGTAGTTCTCGACCGACCCGGAGGTGGAGCGTATTACGAGTTCGATATCGTTGCGCTCGAGCACCTCGCCGTAACGTTTGGCAAACGCAAAATAGGCGCCATCCTCCGCGCCGGTCACGATCACCACGTTGCGCGGCGGCGCGGGCTTGACGAACTGGAACGCAACCGCGAATCCGATCGCAACAATCACAAACGCCGGCCACCACGCAAACAGCATGTCGCGCACTGAAATGCGCTCACCGTGCACGGGCATGCGAAACATTTTTGACCTGGGCGGAGCGCTCATCACAAATTTCCCGGTAACCGCGTTTCACGCTTGCGGCGGCGCAATCCATTGCGTATCCCGGCAAGCCGACCAGGATGCGCATCTCAACCGTGGCATGATGATATCGGATACGGGCAAATAAACCACTCCGGCGCCGGTGGATGGGTAATGCGGAACGGGCATTCTCGCTTCATCTGCCACGCTCGATCCTCCGCACGGATATTGCAAAGCACGACTATCTCGGACTCATGCTTACCAGTTCGACCACATTCCAATCACCCTGATTCCACACGTGGACACGTGAAATCCGGCTCGAGTCGATATACTTGGACTGATACTCGCTGCGTACCACGCGACCGATCGCCGGCGCATACCATTCGGTCTCCATGATGTTGGTTTCGCTCAGAAAGCCATCCCAGTCTCCCGCATAAACGCGGCGCGTGACCTTGATGGTATCGAACGCGCCGGCAGGCACCTGAACGTGCGCGCTGCTCTCCGCTTCGCCGTCGACCCGCACACTGTTGCGTTTCAACGTGGCGGGATTGGTGGCGGAAACCCGTACCGACCACGGTTTGCCGATATCCAGCGGGAACACAAAGGCGGGATAAGCCGGGGAAAACTCATAGTCCACCGGCTGGTCGTGGTTAATGAGCGGGTGGCGCAGCCAGTTACCGTCCAGGGCGTAAACCTCGGTATGCGCCAGCCCCAGGGATGCGGTATCCGGAGTAATCGAGACCGTCACGCGGTCCGCCTCGACCCTATCGACGCGGTGGGTTATTTGGCCGCGCACCTCACGGTTGTAGCCGTTCAGAACACGGTAGACATAGGTATCTCCCACTGCAGGTGCAGCCGCGGCGGCTCCCGCGCTCACCATCACAAGTACTGCGCAAACCAGCGTGTTATAAAGTTTGTTCATGTCTGTATCTCCTGAACAAGTTTCCGCAACCGGAAAAATCCCTGGGTAACCTTATGCAAACAGCCCGGATTGCCGCTTTATTCCGGGAAATCCGGACCCGTGCGAGCTTTCCCGGCCGCAGGCGGGCCAGTCATGCGCTGTTTGCCCAATCTTCGAACCGCGCATCCTGAAGCGTATATGATTATTTCATGCATGCGGGATTATTCTTGCAGCAACGCACGGTTCAAGGGTAAATTCGGTGTGACGCGTCATCCCGCAATGCTTATCGTCCGGTCGCAGGCCGGCCTGCGTCGCTCCCATGTATCTAATCGTTCTCCTCAACGTCATCATCCACGGCTGCCTCACGGGCAGCCGCGTGGTGATGTCGCTGTTCGCCATCAACCTGGGCGTCAACGCGTTTTCGATCGGCATCATGGTCGCGCTTTATTCGGCCACCCCGCTGCTGCTCGGCGTGACGGCGGGACGGGTGACCGACCGCTACGGCGTGCTGCCGCCGATGATTTTCGGCGCCGTGCTGTGCGGTTGCGGTCTCATGCTGCCCTATCTATGGCCGCAGGTCGCGGCACTCTATCTCTCGGCCACGGTAATCGGTACCGCATTCGTCTTCTATAACGTCGCCGTGCAGAATCTCACCGGCGCATGGGGCCCGCGCGAAGACCGGGCGAAGAATTTCAGCACGCTCTCGCTCGGCTACTCGATTTCCAGCTTCATCGGCCCGCTCGCGGTGGGTTATATCATCGAATATTTCGGCTACCCGCAGGCGTATCTTTGCCTGGGCGCGTCTACCCTGGTGGCGGTCGTGATATTGCTGAGTTACCGAAAAATCCGCGACGTCGAAACGCCGACAGCCGCTGAACACACGCAAAGCGCGTTCTCGTTGCTGCTGCAGCCGGAATTGCGCAAGGTGCTCATCACCGGCGCCATGGTCGTGACGGGATGGGATCTCTACATGTTTTACCTGCCGCTCTACGCGCATGCCATCGGCCTGGCACCGTCGACCATCGGCATCATACTCGGCACGTTTGCGGTGGCGACGTTCGTCGTGCGCTTCAGCCTGCCGCAAC
>JAYVME010000035.1:0-13737 GCA_043759115.1 Betaproteobacteria bacterium
GAAATTGCCATGCAGCGTTCGCCGGCCGAACCGTAGGCGGCGCCGATCAACGCGTCGGCGGCGAATTCGAAATCGGCATCGGGCAAGACGACCGCATGGTTCTTGGCGCCCCCCAGCGCCTGCACGCGCTTGCCGTTTTTCGCCGCTGTTTCGTAAATGTATTTGGCAATCGGCGTCGAACCGACGAACGAGATCGCCTTGATGTCGGGATGATTTAAGAGCGCGTCGACCGCGTCCTTGTCGCCGTGCACGACGTTGAAAACACCGTCCGGCAGACCCGCCTGTTTCAGGAGTTCAGCCATCAGCATGGAGGCCGATGGCACTTTTTCCGACGGCTTCAGAATAAACGTGTTGCCGCACGCGAGCGCCACCGGAAACATCCACAGCGGCACCATCACCGGAAAATTAAAGGGCGTGATGCCCGCGCACACTCCGAGCGGCTGGCGCACCGAATGGCAGTCGACGCCGGTGCCGACCTCTTCGCTGTATTCGCCTTTGACCAGATGCGGTATGCCCATCGCGAACTCGACGACTTCGACGCCGCGTTGCACCGAGCCGGCGGCATCCGCCAGCGTCTTGCCGTGTTCCGCCGTGATCAGCCGCGCAAGCTCGTCCTTGTTCGCGTCGAGCAGTTCGCGAAAACGCATGAGGATGCGCGCCCTGCGTAGCGGCGGCGTGTCGCGCCAGCCGGGAAACGCGCGCTGCGCCGCCTGCACCGCCGCGTCGATATCGGCCGCGTTGCAAAACGGCACGCGCTTGGTGACCTGTCCCGTCGCCGGATTAGTGATGTCGCCCGCGCGCGTGCTCGATGCTGGTTTTTGTTTACCGTCTATCCACAACGGCACGGTTTCGATGTTCTGCATTTCGACTGGTTTATTCATATCAAATCCTTATTCTTACCGCCAAGCCGCCAAGGCCGCCAAGAAAAAACAGGTAGAAAACTGAGCAAAAAAAACCACTAAGAATCCACAATCAAATCAATTCTACGCCTTACGTACTTCGATTTTCCTGTTTTGTAGCTCTTGGCGGACTTGGCGGCTTGGCGGTTCAATGCTTTTGCCGTGAGTACAATTCACGAAACGTTTTTCCCTCAGGCGCGGGCATATCGCGCCCACCCGTCCAGCCGCCGCCGAACGGCAGGTAATGTATCAGCTTCGCGCTGCCGCCCATCCGTCTGAGAATTCTGGCAGCGAGGTTGGTCGACGCGGAGTACAACGCCGGCCGTTGCGCGACCCAACTCCACACACGCAGACCCAGGCGCTCGTGCCACGGCCGCAATCCGCGTTCGACCTGCTTTTCGCGCAGCTTGCGCATCAGGTCCGGCAGCGGAATCTTGACCGGGCACACAACGCCGCACTGATTGCAAAACGTCGACGCGTGCGGCAGAT
Organism: Betaproteobacteria bacterium; assembly: GCA_043759115.1. Classification (GTDB taxonomy): domain Bacteria; phylum Pseudomonadota; class Gammaproteobacteria; order Burkholderiales; family SG8-41; genus PALSA-1004. The sequence goes on from JAYVME010000035.1 coordinate 1,389, forward strand.
CGAGCGCATTTTCGAGTCCGACATAGGTCGGTGTGAGTATCGAGCCCATCGGCCCCGGATACACCCAGCCGTAGGCATGGCCGCCGACGTTCTGGTAGACCGGGCAGTGATTCATGCACGCGCCGCAGCGTATGCAGCGCAGAATATCCTGCATGTCGCTGCCGATCAGTTTGGTGCGTCCGGCGTCGAGCAGAATAATATGGAAGTACTCGGCGCCGAACGCATCCTGCGCATCCTTGATACCCGTGGTAAACGAAATGTAATTCGAAATCGTCTGCCCGGTCGCCGAGCGCGGCAGCAAGCGCAGAAGTGTCGTCACGTCTTCCAGCGTCGGCACGACTTTCTCGATGCCGGTGATCGCGACGTGCACGCGCGGCAGCGTGGTCGTCATGCGGCCGTTGCCCTCGTTGGTCACGATCAGCGTGGTGCCGGTTTCGGCGACGATGAAGTTCGCGCCCGAAATGCCCATGTCCGCCGTCAGAAAATGCGCGCGCAGCATTTCGCGCGCTTCGTGCGTAAGCTCCGTGATGTCGGTCTTGCGCGGGCGCTGATGCTTGTCCGCAAAGAGGTCGGAGATTTCGTCGCGGCCCTTGTGGATCACCGGCGCGATGATGTGCGACGGCGGCTCTTTCGCAAGCTGCAGGATGTATTCGCCGAGATCGGTCTCGACCACCTCCACGCCGGCGACTTCGAGCGCGTCGTTCAGCGCGCACTCCTCGCTCACCATCGATTTCGACTTCACCGCCTTCTTCACGCCGTATTTCGCGGCCAGCTCGCAAACGATGCGATTCACGTCGGCCGTGGTTTCAGCCCAGTGCACGATCGCGCCGCGCGCCGTGGCATTTTTTTCGAACTCTTCGAGATAGACGTCGAGATTGTTGAGCGCGCGGTCACGGATCGCCGCCGCATGCGTGCGCAACTCCTCGAAATTGTCGAGTTCCGCCACGCGGTCGGCGCGCCCCTTGACGAAATTACCCTGGAGCTTCTTCAACGCCGCCTGCAGCTTCACGTCGGCGAGTTTCGCGCCGACGCGCGCCCTGAAATGCATGGAGGTGACTTGCATCAATAGATGTCCGGATGAATTTACGTCGAGAAAAATAAGTGCCTAGATTGGATCGTAGATTGGGCCGCCTGGCCAACCGTGATTATAGCGGTGTTGAACCCGTTCTTTGCCACAGCCATACCCTCTTTTTCTATTAGGAATTGACCTCGTCATCGCGTCTCCTCCCCCGGGAAGATACTGCTTTGAGCGGCGCTTCGACGCGCGAACGCCAGCGTGCTTGACTTCGGATTAGACCCTGGATTATACTTGTATACAAGTATCCATTAGAGGCCATTGCGGTCTTTTCCCACACCTAGACGCGCCCGGCAGTGTGCATGCGAGCGCAGGAGATACAACGTGAATCAACTTGATTGCGATGTGCTGGTCGTTGGCGGCGGCGTCACGGGTGTCGCCGCGGCGACCGCCGCTGCGCGCGGCGGAGCGAAGACGATTTTGATCGAACAGCGGCCGTTTGTCGGCGGCAACGCGACGACCGGGTTGTGCCTGCATAACTACATCACCAAATTCAACCGCCAGGTGGTGTTCGGGATCGCGCAGGAAGTCGTGGACCGTCTCATCAAGATGGGCGGCGCCGTGGGGCACATTCCATTCGGCGGCTTTGTCAGCGCCGTGACGCCGGTGGACGGCGAGCTCTTTCGCATCATGGCGACCGCGATGCTCGCCGAGGCGGGCGTACAAATCCTTTACGGCGTCAACCTCGTCGGCGCCGATGCCAGGGACGGAACCGTGACCGCCGCGCAGATCGCGATGAAGGGTGGCGTGCGCGCAATACGCGCGAAAACCTTTGTCGATGCCAGCGGTGACGCCGATCTGGCGACATTCGCCGGCGCAGCGGTTCGAAAAGGCGAAAAAAATACCGGCAGGATGCAGCCGGTATCGATGATCCTGCATTTCCACGGCGTCGACACCACTGAAATCGCACACGCGTTCGGCGTCGAAAAAATCGCGCACGCGACGCGCCCCGACCATCCCGCGCCGTTTCCGGTCTATTTCAACGGCAGCTTCAGCCGCTGGAACGAGCAACTTCTCGGGCAGGGAATTTTCTCGAACCGTGACCGCCACGTGTTCTTCAATACCGTGTGGCCCAACCAGATCAACGTCAACACTTCGGCGCTCGTCGATATCGATGGCACCGATTCGATCGCCCTTTCGCGAGCCACCGTCGCACTGACCGCGCAATGCGCAAGGATCGGCGAGTTTCTGAAGAAGAACGTGCCCGGTTTCGCGGGCGGCTATTACGTGCCGGCCGCGCTGGTTGGTGTGCGCGAGACGCGCAACATCGACGGCCTCTACGAGATTACGGGCGAGGATGCCCTGACCGGACGCAAGTTCGACGACACCATCGGCCAGATCTGCTTTCCGATCGATATCCACACGCCCGAGGACAGCCAGGCGATATTCGAGCCAATCGGCGGCGACGGCGCGTTCGACATTCCCTACCGCGCGCTGCTGCCAAACGGCGTCGACAACCTGATCGTCGCGGGGCGCTGCATATCGGCGACGCACCATGCGCATGGCGCGACGCGCAATATGGCGCCATGCCTCGTCGACGGGGAGGCGGCCGGTGTTGCCGCGGCGATGGCGGCAAACCAGCGCATCGCGTTGCCGCGGCTCGATGTCGCGGCGCTGCAGTGCGAATTGCTCAAGCGCGGTGTGTTCCTCGGCGACCGCTTCGCGCGGGCTGCCGCCTGAATGGACGACGTGCCAGCGATGGTGACATCGGCGAACCAGGAAACCGTCGCCGAGCTCGCGCCGCTCGACGGGTTTTCAGCGTACCTGCCGCTGCGTGTCGCAGTACTGACACGGCTCAAAGCCGCAATCCTCGATGGCACGCTCAAGCCCGGAACGCTGCTTAGCGAAAACAAGATCGCGGCGCAGTTATCGGTCAGCCGCACGCCGGTTCGCGAAGCGTTGCGGGTGCTCGAGCGCGAAAACCTCGTAACCACGCTGCCCGGGCGCAAGGTCATCATCTCCGTGCCGCGCGCCGAAGATATCGACGAAATTTACGATATTCGCACGATCGTTGAATCCGCGGCGCTACGCCGAATCGGTTCGAATCGGCGGGAGCTGATCGCCCGCTTGGAGCAGTGTCTCGAACGCTCGCGTCTGGCGCTCGCGAAACGGGATATTCGCGAACTCGAGCAAATCAACACCGAGTTTCATACGACCATCATCTCCGCGCTCAACAACCAGCGGCTGCGCGAATTCATTGACTCAGTGCACGATACTGCGGCGCGCTTCCGTCTGTACTCATTGCGCGAAGCCGGCTGGGCGGAAAAAGGGATACAGGAGCATAGGCGCCTCGTGGCGCTGCTCAAGAAAGGCGACACCGAGGACGCGGTCGAGTTGCTGGGACGCCATCTGCGCATGGGAAGCGAGATCCTGAAGAAGATGTTCCACCAGACTCAAAAGCCGCTACCGCGTAACGCAATCGAGCGTCCGCGGGTGAAACCCCGACTCATACAAGGAAGAATCCGATGAAAATCTCGATTGTGCTTGGCGCGGCGTGCGGGGCCGCTGTCTTCACATTGGGTGCTTACGCGCAACAATATCCGAATAAGCCCATTCGGTTGATCGTGCCGTTCCCGCCCGGGCAAGCGTCAGACGTGCTCGCGCGTGCGATCGGCGGCAAGCTGTCGGAGAGCTTGCAACAGCAGGTGGTCGTCGATAATCGTCCCGGCGCGGGCGGCAACATTGGCTCTGAACTCGGCGCCAAGGCGGCGCCGGATGGCTACACCTTGTTGATAGCGACGGCGGCATTGCCCATCAGCAAGAGCGTGTATTCCAGGCTGCCATTTGATCCTGCCAAGGATTTCGCGCCCGTGACGCTCTTAACCAGAACCCCGCTGGTGCTCATCGTGAATCCTTCGCTGCCGGTGAATTCGGTCAAAGATCTTATCGCGCTCGCCAAGGCGAAGCCGGGGGCCTTGAGTTTCGCGTCGTCGGGAAGCGGTACATCCCATCAGCTTGCCGGGGAAATGTTTAAAGTGACGGCTGGCGTCGACATCGTGCACGTGCCCTACAAGGGGAGTGTTGCCGCCCACCTGGATATCATCTCGGGACGCGTGGCAATGATGTTCGACAACATTGTCGCCGTACTCGGGAACCTGAATTCGGGAAAGCTCAAAGGATTGGCGGTGACTACGCCGAAGCGATGGTTCGCGGTCCCTGACATCCCAACCATGGCCGAGTCGGGGCTGCCTGGATTTCAGGCCGTAGCGTGGTTCGGCGTGCTTGCTCCGGCCGGGACACCGCAGGAAATAGTCGCCCTTCTTAATCGCGAGATCGTTAGAATCATCAGCATGCCTGACATCAAGGAACGATTTATCGTGCAAGGAATCGAGCTCAGCGGAAGTACGCCGGCGGAACTCGACGCCTTCCTCAAGACTGAAATCGTGAAGTGGGCGAAGGTTGCGAAAGAGTCGGGCGCACAGGTCGACTAGGTTTAATGAATCGCCGCTGGCAGGATTACGCAAAGAAGGTTCAGCCGCTGGTGCTCACCCAGCAAAACAAGATTCTGATCCCGGCGAAGTTCTCGCCATGGGCAAATGGCCCGGCTTACTAAGCGATCGTATACGACAATGAAAATCACCGACATCATCACGCATCAACTGCAGGTCAACGTCGACGAGCCATTCACTTCGTCGCGCGGGTGGTATTACAAAACGAAGGGCGCCTTGGTCGTCGAGGTGGTGACAGACGAAGGCCTGATCGGCTGGGGTGACTGCTACGGCCCGGCCGCGGTTTCGAAGACGATCATCGACACACTGCTCAAACCCTCGGTACTCGGGATGGATCCTTTCGATGTCGAGGTCGTCTGGGAAGCGCTCTACAACAAGGTCAAGGACTATGGCTTAACGGGCATGACGATCTCCGCGATCAGTGGTATCGACATAGCGCTGTGGGACATCATCGGCAAGGCATGCAACAAGCCGCTGCACAAATTGATCGGCGGTAGTTTCCGCGACAAGGTTCCCGCGTATGCGACGGGGCTGTACTTCAAGAACATGGACCGGCTCAACGAAGAAGCCGTGGCAGAAGCGGTCGGTTACGTCGAGCAGGGTTTCAAGTCGGTCAAGATGAAGATCGGGCTCGGCTCGATGAAAAAAGATGTCGACCGCGTGGCCGCGGTGCGCGATGCGATCGGTCCGGACATTCAATTGATGGTCGACGCCAATCACTGTTTCAACGTGCCGCAGGCAATCAACATCGGCCGCGAATTGCAGAAGCTCGGCGTCTATTGGTTCGAAGAGCCGATTTCGCCGGAAGACCTCGACGGCTACATCGAAGTTTCACGCAGCCTCGATATGGCGATCGCCGGTGGCGAGAACGAGTTCACCAAGTTCGGTTTTCGCGAGATTCTCGCCCGGCGCGCGATGGACATTGTGCAGCCCGACGTGTGCGCTGCCGGCGGCATCACGGAATGCAAGAAGATCGCGGCACTCGCGCAGGCGCATTGCGTGCAATGCGTGCCGCACGCGTGGGGCACGGCGATCGGTCTTGCCGCGACGATCCACTTTCTTTCATCGCTGCCGGATTGTCCGCCATGCCTGGTGCCGGTCCCGCCGATGCTGGAGTACGAACAGACGTTTAACCCGTTCCGCGATGAACTGAGCGCCGTCCCCATTACGCATGAGCAAGGCGTGGTCGCAGTACCGCAAGGCCCGGGGCTCGGCATCGAAATCAATCGCGAGATCCTCAAGCGCTACCGGGTCGCATAGGCACGCATCGATGGCGAGACCCAAAGTACTGTTGACCAATCCGATCGATCCGTCCGGCGCGCGCATCATCAATGATGTCGCCGACATCGTCGTGGCGCCGGATGCCAAACCGGCGACGTTCCATCGCATGATCGGCGATGCAGACGTGCTCGTCGTGCGGTCGCATCTGCCCGCGGATCTTTTCGACCGGCCGCATCGTCTGCGCGGCATCGTGCGACACGGCGTCGGCCTCGATATGATTCCGATGGAGGCGGCGACCGCGCAGGGGATACCCGTTGCCAACGTTCCCGCCGTGAACGCCGGGGCGGTGGCGGAGTACTGCGTTTCCGGCATGCTCTTGCTTATCCGTCGCATGCATCGGCTCGATCGCGATTTGCGGGCCACAGACTGGAACACGAGCCGCCAAGTCGTGGATGACGCAAGCGAGCTCTGCGGGCGGACAGTGGGGATCGTCGGCGTTGGCAATGTCGGGCGCCGCGTCGCCGAGATCTGTCACGCCGGATTCCGCATGCGCGTGCTCGGCAATCAGCGCCGGCTCGATGCGCTGCCGGATTTCGTGTCGGGCGTCGACCTCGACACGCTGTTTCGCGAGAGCGACTTCATCGTGCTCAATTGCCCGTTGACCTCGGCCACCGACAATCTGGTGAATGCGGCACGCATCGGGATCATGAAACGCACTGCGTTTATCATCAACGCGGCACGCGGCCAGGTCATTGACGAAGATGCGCTGGTCGCGGCGCTGCGCGTGAGAAGCATCGCCGGCGCGGTGCTCGACGTCTACCGCGAGCAGCCGCTGCGCCGCGATCACCCGCTCCTTACGCTCGAAAACGTGATCCTGACGCCACATGCCGCAGGCCTGACTCAGGAGAGCATGCAGCGCATGAGTGAAGGTGCTGCGCACGAAGTCGTGCGCCTGCTCGCCGGCGAGCGGCCCGTCAATCTTGTGAATCCCGAGGTCTGGGACGAATACATTGCGCGCCGCCGCGCCGCTTCGTAAGCCTGGACTGAAATCATGATGACAAACCCAACGCAAATCGCGCAAGTTGAAGCGTTTGCTTCCTCATTCCCGGTCAAGCATTCGGTGAGTCTCGGCGTCGGCCGCGCGGTCAAACGCGACATCGTCGTCGTCAAAGTCACGACGCGCGACGGTTTGATCGGGTGGGGTGAAGCGCACCATGGCCGCTGCCCGGGGGCGATTGCGCATCTGATCAGCACGACGCTGCGCCAGCTCGTGGTCGGCATGGATGCCGTTGATGTCGTGGGCGTATGGGCGAAGATCTATGCGAAGCAGCTCGCCAGCCACGGCATGGGCGCTGCGACCTGCCTTGCGATGAGCGGGATCGACCAGGCCTTGTGGGACATCCGCGGCAAGGCAGCCGGCTGGCCGCTCTATAAGCTACTGGGAGGCACGTCGCGCCCCATCCCCGCGTACGCCGGAGGGATTTCGCTTGGCTACCAGGAGCCCGCCTCGTTGTGCGATGAAGTTCGGGCGTTGCTCGCGCACGGCTACCGGGCTGTGAAGCTGCGTTTGGGCGACACGGTCAAAAACGACACCCTGCGGGTCGAAGCGGTGCGTAGCGCATTCCCGGAACTCACGATAATGACCGACGCTAACACAGCCTATTCGCTGGCCGATGCGCGCGCGGTAATGCCGGTGCTTGATGAATGTTCAGTGGCATGGCTCGAAGAGCCGTTTCCGCCGCATGATCATCGTAGTTATAAGACCGCGACCACGTATGGCCGCACGCCTTTGGCAGCCGGCGAAAATCATTTCACGCGCTTCGAGTTTACGCGTGTGCTCGAAGACGGGGCGATTACGGTACTGCAACCCGATCTGTCCAAGACGGGTGGCATCACCGAGGCGCTGCGCATTGCGGCCATGGCGTCGGCTTACAAGCTCTCGATCAACCCACACACGTCGGCGAGCGGGCTTAACATGGCGGCCAGCATTCATTTGCTCGCCGCGGTTGATAATCCAGGTTACTTCGAGGCCGATGTCGCCAGGGAAAACCTGTTCCGCGACGAACTCACCAGCAAGTTTTGCGAAAGCGGCAACGACGGCTGCGTGCGCCCGCTCGAACAATCCGGGCTCGGCGTCGAAGTCGATGAGGAATTTTTACGCGCTCACCCTGTGATTGACGGTCCCGCTTACGTTTAAGCTCTTGACACGGCCCGGATGCGGTCAAAAAGTCACTCTGGCTCAATTTGAGGAGTTGAAATGAAAACCCACTATCGTGGTATTACATGGTTCTTGTATGGCATGGCGTGCGCGACCGCGGTACCCGCATTCGCGCAGACGTTTCCGACCAAACTGATCCGCATTATCGTGCCTTATACGCCTGGCGGCACCACTGACGTGCTCGCGCGGCTAGTCGGACAAAAACTGAACCTGGCATGGGGTCAGCCGGTCATTGTCGATAATCGGCCCGGCGCCAATGGCATCGTCGGCACCGATCTCGTGGCGAAAGCCGCGCCGGATGGTTACACATTAAGCATCGCCTCGGTCGGAACTCATGCGGCAAATGCAAGTCTTTATGCCTCCTTGCCTTATGACACGGTAAAAGATTTCTCGCCGATAACATTGGCTGTGAAAGCGCCCATGCTATTGGTGGTGCATCCATCGCTGCCAGTGAAATCCGTTAAGGAACTCATTGCGCTGGCAAAATCGAAACCGGAACAAATTCCCTACGCATCCGGTGGCAGTGGATCTTCTCAACATCTGGCGATGGAATTGTTCAAGCTGATGGCAAACGTCAAACTTTTGCATGTACCCTACAAGGGAAGCGCTGCGTCCTACCCGGACCTGCTGGGGGGCAACGTATTGGCCGAAATCGACGTGTTGCCGACCTCGCTCCCACACGTGAATGCAGGTAAGCTGCGGGCACTCGCGACTGCATCGGGCAGGCGTTTATCTCAGTTGCCCAATGTTCCCACCATCGCCGAGGCGGGTGTGCGGGGCTACGAGTTCGATGCCTGGTACGGGTTCGTTACCACTGGGGGCACACCCAAGACTATCGTCGACAAGCTCCACGAAGAGATTGTAAAGGCCTTGAATACCGCCGATGTAAAAGAACGACTGTCAAGCGCGGGGGTGATAATCGTCGGCAACTCGCCCGAGCAGTTCGCGCAGTTCATCAAGACAGAAATGCAGAAAGACGGGAAGGTGATCAAGGCAGCGAATATAACAGCGGATTGATGTGCGCGCTGAGTTTCGACTGCGGTGCGCAAAAATTCGCGTCGCTTGCTATAGATGGGTGGCCCGCGTTGCGACCGCAGGATTGTGGCATAAAAGTTGTAACTCCCGCGCCAGCGGGTATTGAAGAGAATCTTCTGCGGCTTGCAATTAATTATTCATCGGCGTTTGTCGGCGGCTCATGGCTGTTTTGGATTTTTAAGATGAGTTCAAGTCACCGGGTCGGTAAAGTCATGAGGACTTCATGAACATCCAATTGCGTACCCTCGGAACCCTGGTGCTGCTGCTCGCATCAATTGCCATCATCCCCGCCGCGGCGGCCGCGGCGTGGCCGGAGAAATCGGTGCGGATCATCATTCCGTGGCCGCCCGGCGGCAGCACCGACATAGTCGGCCGGCTGCTGAGCGTTGAGCTCAACGCGCGGCTCAAGCAGCAAGTCATCATCGACAATCGCGCCGGCGCCGGCGGCATTGTCGGCATGCAGATCGCCGCCGCAGCGCCGCCGGACGGCTACACGCTGATGCTGACCTCGACCGCGTACGGCTACCTGATCGACAAGCAGGAAGCGCCGGTGGATCTCATCAAGTCGTTCATACCGGTCGCCATGATCGGAACCGGCGAGAGCGCGCTTACCGTTCATCCCTCACTACCGGTGAAGTCGACCAAGGAGCTGATTGCGCTGGCCAAGGCAAAACCCGGCGCGCTCAACTATGCGTCCTCCGGGATCGGCGGTTTCCCGCACATGAACACGGAACTGTTCAAGCTCAAAACCGGCGTGGACATGGTGCATGTGCCGTTCAAGGGCGGCGGCCCCGCGTTGGCGGACACCATGGCCGGCCAGACCCAAGTCTACCTCAGCACACTGGTGACGGTGATGTCCGCGGTCAACAGCGGCCGGCTGAGGCTGCTGGCGGTCGGCGGCGCGAAGCGCAATCCCCACCTCCCCGCCGTGCCGACCATCAGCGAAACCGTGCCCGGCTACGAAACCTACATCTGGTGGGGCATGTTCGCGCCGAACGGCACGCCTCCCGCGGCCATCGCGCGAGTGCATGCCGATACCACTGCGGCGTTGAGCTCCCCGGCGTTCGTCAAGAAGCTGGACGAACAGGGCGGCGCGCCCGTGCAGATGAGCACCGCCGAGTTCGGAAAATTGATGGTGTCAGAGACCGTTAAATGGACCGAGGTGATCAAGGCCGCCGGCATCAAGGGGGAATAGAAGCAGGATTGAGGAATGAGGATTGAGGGCACCAGGCAGTAAGCATTTTCTCAATCCTCATTCCTCGATCCTCGATCCTCGCTCGCTACGCGGCACACCGCACAGAAAAAACGACTAAAATACCGGGAAAATCGGTTCATTCGCAATGCTGCAATGGAGGAAACGTATGAAAAAACTACACTGGCTGATATCGCTATTGCTGGCGGGCTTTGCGCTGGAGGTTCACGCGCAGACCGTATGGAGCTATGAGGTTATCGACGCAGACAACAAGACCACGATTACCGCCACACCCCCTACGGATATCAGTTATCCGGCCGCCAACGCGCCCATGCCAATATATAACCCCAAAGCGCCGCAAGGGATGGCAATTACCGCGCAGGAAGCGGCAGCACGGCGGCGCGCGCCCATGCTGATCATCCTGCTGGGTACTGGTATCGGTCTCCATTGAGACTTGGGTGATTGGGTAATTGCATCACTTAATCGCACGATCACTTAAGCACTGAATCTTAGCCCCGTTGTTTAAGCAGCGGCCCGGTCAGCGATGATAGCCGCATGCGTTGCTTGCCTTGCGCGTCAAAATTCGTCAGCGCAAGCCATGTCTGAAAAGCGACCCGAAGCGCCGGCCACTCGGCGTCGATTATCGAGTACCAGGCGGTATCGCGATTGCGGCCTTTGACGACCGTCGCCTGCCGGAAGATTCCCTCGTAAGAAAATCCCAGGCGCTGCGCGGCGACGCACGACGGCAGATTGAGCGAATTGCATTTCCATTCGTAGCGCCGGTAGCCGAGCATGAACGCATGCTCCATCATCAAGTACATCGCTTCGCTCGCCGCCGGCGTGCGTTGCAACAGCGGCGAGTACGCAAGATGGCCAACTTCAATGCTGCCATCGGCCGGATCGATACGCAGATAGCTCGCCACACCAACCGCCTTGCCCGTCGCACGATCGACGATCGCGAAAAAAATAGGATCGTTGCCGCGGCTGGAGCCCTCTGCCCACTTACGATAAATATCCAACGTAGCGAACGGCCCGTACGCCATATACGTCCACATCCCGCCGTCGATGTTCAGAATGTTGGCGGCGTGCAGCGCTTCGGCGTGAACTTTGTGATCGAGCGGCTCGAGACGGCAGTACTGCCCTTCCGTCGCTGCGCGCGCGGGCGCTTGCGGCGGCTTCCAATCGGGCACTGCAAAACCCACCGGCTGACCGAGATTGTTTGTGTCGTGCTGCATACGATTATCCTTGCCCTTTCCAGAACTGCGCGATTGAAAGACGAATGATCGCTTGACCGCCCTGCACTGCCTCCTCACGCCTCACGCCTCACCCCTTACTTTTTTCACTGCCAGCAACACCAACGCCACCGCGGAAATCGCAGCACCGGCATAAAACGTAATCGCCGCGCCGAACTCATCCCACAGCAATCCCGCGAGCACACTCGCGATCAGCATCGCGATGCCGCTCACGAAATTGAAAAAACCGAACGCGGTGCCGCGCAGCTCGGGCGGCGCGGTAGCGGCGACCATTGTCGCGAGCAGCCCCTGCGTCAACCCCATGTGCAGCCCCCACAACACGACACCGAGCGCCGCCAGGCCGAGTCCCGGCGCAATCGCGAGCACGAGGTCGGCGATAATCAGCAGCGCGAGTCCGACGATCAGCAGCGTGCGATGACTCATGCGATCGGCGAGCCGGCCGGCGGGATAAGCGGTAAGCGCGTACACCACGTTCATGACGATCAGCACCGCCGGCGCGTAAGTATCCGGCAGGCCGAAATCACGCGCGCGCAGGATGAGAAACGCTTCGCTGAAGCGCGCGAGCGTGAAAACGCCGCCGATGATCACGACCCACCAATAGTCGCGGCTGAGTTTCCGCAGCGTCCGCCAGTGTATCGGCACACCCGCCTTGCCGTCGCGCTTCGGCGCAACCGGTTCGCGCACGCCGGCAATCAGCAGCGCGACGCATAAAAACGCCGGAATCACCGCGAACCAGAAGACCGTCCGGAAGTCGCCGGCAAACACGATCATCAGCGCAATTGCGAGCAGCGGCCCCGCGAACGCGCCAACGGTATCGAGCGACTGGCGCAAACCGTACGCCGCGCCGCGAATTTCCGGCGGCGTGATATCCGCGACCAGCGCATCGCGCGGCGCGCCGCGTATGCC
>JAYVME010000036.1:0-2628 GCA_043759115.1 Betaproteobacteria bacterium
CGCAAAGGAAGGCGACACATGCAAAAGGCAAGCCCGCTCCAGCGCAAAAGAATGGGACCGCTTGGCGTTCTTTGCGTTACCTTCGCGTCCTTTGCGTTAACGCTTTTGCTGTTTAACCCCACATGACTACGCCCGTCTTGCCCAAGACCGTCGCGCTGGCGGATCGCATCGACGCCCTCCTGCCGCAAACCCAGTGCCGTCAGTGCACGTACGCGGGCTGTCGCCCCTATGCGGAGGCGATCGCCGGCGGTGAGGCAGATATCAACCAGTGTCCGCCCGGCGGCGATGAAAGTGTGCGGCTTCTGGCCGCCCTGTTACAGGTTGACGCAAAGCCGCTCAACCCGGCCCACGGCGTCCCAAAGCCACGCTCCATTGCAATCATTGACGAGGCGACCTGCATCGGCTGTACGCTATGCATCCGCGCTTGCCCCGTGGACGCCATCGTCGGCGCGGCGAAGCAGATGCACACGGTGCTCGCCGATAAATGTACAGGCTGCGAACTGTGCCTTCCGCCGTGCCCGATGGATTGCATCACCATGCAGTCCATCGAAAGCGACATCACCAGTTGGCGCGGTACGCCGCGCGCCGACGACGCGCGCGAACGTTACAACGCCAGGCTGCTGCGGCTCGAGCGCCGCAAACGCGAAAAAGCGGAACGCCTGGCCGCGCGCCACGCCGCCGCAAAAGACGCCGCGACCGATTCTGGGAATCGTTCGGCGGAGTCAAAGCTGGCCGCGATCGCTGGCGCCATCAAACGCACCCGGGCGCGACGGGCGGCGGGCAAGGTGCCGTGAACACTCAAGGTGTCGCGAGCAAATCGGAGAGGCCCGTTCGGTGAACGCGCAAAAACGGCACGCTATCTTCCAGAGATTGAAGACCGCAAACCCGACCCCGACGACGGAACTCGAATACGCAACGCCGTTCGAACTGCTGGTGTCGGTAATTCTTTCCGCACAGGCCACCGATACGAGCGTGAACATCGCCACCCGCCGCCTCTTTGCGAGAGCCAACACGCCGCGAGCAGTTCTCGCGCTTGGGTCCGACGGGTTGATCGATTACATCAAGTCCATCGGACTGTTCCGCACCAAGGCAAAACACATCCTGGCCACTTGCCGCATGCTCATCGAAGAACATCACGGCGAAGTGCCGTGCGATCGGGAGACGTTGCAACGGCTGCCCGGCGTGGGCCGCAAGACGGCCAACGTCATCCTCAACACCGCCTTCGGCGAACCGACGATCGCCGTGGACACGCACATCTTCCGTGTCGCCAACCGCACCGGCATCGCGCCCGGCAAGAACGTGGATATCGTCGAACAGAAGCTCTTGAAATTCGTGCCTGAGGAATTCAAAAAAGACGCGCACCACTGGCTCATCCTGCATGGCCGCTACGTGTGCAAGGCACGCAAGCCCGCCTGCCCGGCGTGCCTGATCGCCGATTTTTGCGAATTTCGAGGCAAAACGCGCGCTGCCGCAGAATGACTTTTCCGCAATACGCCCGGCCTGGAAGGCCCATGGATAAAGCGTTTAAAGGAACGTATCACGGGAAGCCGCATCGAGATATGGCTCACATGGCAGGCGGGCTGGAAATGCCCTGTATTGGCTGCTTTCAGGCCAGTGCTTGGCGGAATTTCGTGATTGGCGCCGACCGGTATGTTTAACCCCTCGCGCCAGGAGGCGCGACAATTCTTATTCGATACGTGGCGCAAACATCGCGAGCGCATGCCGCTGATGCCGCTGGAGAGCATGGCACTCGACGTGGCGCTCATGCATCCCGAATACCACGGCGTCCTCGACCAGCCGGAGAAATATCTTGACAAGGACTATCTGCCGGAATTCGGCGATACTAACCCCTTTCTGCACATGAGCATGCATCTCGCCATCAGTGAACAGTTGTCCATCGATCAGCCCTCCGGCATTCGCGCTGCGTATCAGCGGCTGCTCGCCACGGCAGGCGAACAGCATCGAGCCCTGCATGTCATGCTGGACTGTCTTGCTGAAATGATCTGGCTCGCGCAGCGCTCGGGAAGCAGTCCTGACGGACGCTTCTACCTGGAATGCCTAGGGCGCCACTGACCTGCAAGTGATCTGTTGCACAGAATAAATTGGCCGTGGCGCATAGAGTTTGTTTGTATGCAGCCGACGAGGATTCAGCACAAGCTTCGGACCGGGCCCTATTCAAGGCAACTCAGCACAGGCAACAGTCTCCCCATGCACACCGACAAATCCCCGTTTTCCCCCGACGCTAACCGCGCGAGTTTCAGCGCTGTGCAACAAAGTATCGAGTTCCGCGTCGACATCGACGCGGTAACCCCCGGCGAAGCGGCGATCGAGCGGGATTTGCAGCAGAAATGGACCAGTTTCGAAGCCACGCTGCGGGCCGCCGCCGGCTCCCGGGAACCGCTGGGCGAACTGCTCGTATTGGCAAAACGGATCGATCGCGAGCAACTCGACCGGGCGCTCAGCGAACAGTCGCGGACAAAAGAACGGCTGGGCGACGTGCTTATCCGCTTCGGCTGGATCAGCGACGCCGAGCGCGACGCAGCGCTGGCCTTTCAGCACAATCAGGATGGCGTGGATGGCCCGCTGCGTTTGGGCAATCTGTTGGTCACGATCGGCATCATCACGCAG
>JAYVME010000037.1:0-13735 GCA_043759115.1 Betaproteobacteria bacterium
CCGGCATGTCGTCGACGATGGCGGTGCCGCCGGGCGAGCCCGCCGGTTACCACCTGGCGATCGAGCCGCTCACGGGCAAGGTGGTGTGGCAGCAGCCGCTGATGGATTTCGCAAGTTCATCGGCGATGCTCGCGACCGATGGCGGCCTGCTCTTCACGGGCATGCTGACGGGAGAAGTCGTTGCGCTCGATCAGGACACGGGGCAGCGCCTGTGGCAGTTTAAGACCGGTTCGAGCGTGAACGCGGTGCCGATCACGTACACCTTCAAAGGCAAACAGTATGTGACCGTGCTGTCGGGCCGCGGCGGCAGTGTCGCCGGCCGCTTCATCACCAACAGCGTGCCCGCCGGCGGCATGGTGTGGACGTTTGCGTTGATGCCTGATTAGCCGCAATCATTTTCAAGGGGCGAATATGAAAAAAATTCTAGCGCTATTGCTGTGTACGTGGTGCGGATTGGGATGGGCCCAAACGGCTGAAGAGTTGCTGACCGACGGCAAGAACACGGAAAACGTGACGACCTTCGGCATGGGCTACGACCTGAAGATGTTCAGCCCGTTAAAGCAGATCAATAAGTCCAACATCAAGCGCGTCACGCCGGTCTGGAATTTCAGTCTCGCCAACGATATGGGCGAAATGTCGCAGCCGACTGTTTACAACGGCGTCATGTACGTCGTCAACGGCAACTGGACTTTCGCGATCGACGTCGCGACCGGCCGTCAGATCTGGCGCACGCCGGTGACCTATGACCGTGGCGCGCTGCGCGTGACAGCCGGCGGCGCTTACATACGGGGCGCGGCGACGATCTATAACGGCAAGCTCTTTCGTCAGACGGTCGATGCGCACGTGCAGGCGCTCGACATGAAAACCGGCAAGGAAATCTGGAAAACAAAATTCGGCGAGTGGAAAGAGAGCTACGGCGGGATCGTCGCGCCCATGATTGCCAATGGCGTGTTGATCTCGGGCATGGCGGGCGGTGACCGCACGGCGCGCGGTTTTGTCGACGGCTACGACCCGGAGACCGGCAAGCGGCTATGGCGCACGTGGACGATACCCGCGCCGGGCGAAAAAGGCTCCGAAACCTGGCCGAACAAAGACATGCCCGATGCGTGGAAGTATGGCGGCGGCGCAACCTGGCAGCCCGGATCGTACGATCCGCAGTTGGATCTCTTTTACATCGGCACCGGCAACGCGGAACCCTACAACCCGAAGTATCGCGCCGGCATGGACAGCCTCTATGCGGCATCCGTGCTTGCAATCCGGCCCAAGACCGGCGAAATGGTTTGGCACTATCAATTCATGCCGAACGACAGCTTCGACTTCGACGGCACCGCTGAAAACATCATTGCGGACATGCAGGTCGAGGGCAAGCCGCGCAAAGTGCTGCTCAACGTCAACAAAAACGGTTTTGTATACGTGATCGACCGCACCAACGGGCAGCTAATTGCGGCGCACCCGTTCGTGAATCAAAACTGGGCCAAGTACATCGATCTCAAGACCGGCCGGCCGGTGCTGACCGATCTCCTGGACCGCGCGATCAAGGGTGAAACCATCGATCTCTTGCCGCGACACGCCACCAACGCGACTTTGTCAGCCTACAATCCCAATACCGGATTGCTGTTCCTGAATTCGTGGGAAATTGTCCGGGTCATGAAATTCGTGGACCAAAAGCTGGAGATTGGCACGGGTTACACCGGCATCGAAACCAGTTCCAAAATTCCGAATCCGGCGGCATATCACATTGCGATGTATCCGCTGACCGGTAAAACGGCATGGAAGATTCCGCTGCAGGACTTCGGCGTTTCGGCCGGCACGCTGGCGACCGACGGTGGTTTGTTGTTCACCGGCAAGTTGACCGGCGAATTCATCGCGCTTGATCAGGACAGCGGCAAACAATTATGGCAGTTCAAGACCGGTTCCGGTATCGTTGGGCCGCCGATCACCTACACCCATAAAGGCGTGCAATATGTCACCGTGCTGTCCGGGCGTGGTGGAGCCGTCTCCAGTCGCGCGGTGGGCGATATCGTTCCCGCCGGCGGCTCGGTATATACGTTTGCGTTGATGCCGGAGTAGAAAAAGCGATGCGATTTATTTACACGTGCGGCCTCGCGCTGCTGTGCGCGAGCGCCGGCGCGCAACAGCCGTTCCCGCCTGAGCAAATCAAGCAGGGTGCGGCGGTTTACGCTACCCATTGCGCAACCTGCCACGGCAATCGCATGCAGAATCCGCCGTGGGCGATCGATCTCGCGACTTTTCCGCGTGATGAGCGCGCGCGCTTTATCGATTCAGTGACCAACGGCGTCAGAAACATGCCGCCGTGGGGCGACGTGATCAAGCCCGACGGCGTGGCGGCGCTGTGGGCTTACCTGGTTGCCGGCGAGCCGCAGAAGTAACGCTCGGGATTGCGCGGTTGCGGGACATCAATCGCAATGAATGGAAGGATTGCCGCAGTGGCGCTCGCGGGTTCCCTCTAGTCGGTGAAATCCAGGCGCGTATCGAGCATCACGCCGAAGACCTGGATCGGCTCACGGCGTGAAATCGCCAGCCTCGGCAATTCCTCGACTTCGAGGGTGAATTGCGCGGCCGCGAGCGCGTCGATGATTGCTTTCGACATCAAGAATTCGCCGGCCCGCGCGCGATGCAACAAGCGCTCGGCGATGCTCAGGCCGTCGCCTATGATGAGTACCTGCGAGGGCAGCGGGTCGCCGATTGGACCGATGACCGTATCGCCGCAGTGCATGCCCATCGCCACCGCGGTGCGCAAGCTGTAATCGCGTTGCCAGGCTTCTTCGAGCGTGGTGAACTCGCGCTGGATCTCCTGCGCCGCCTCGACGGCGTGCTGCGCATTGGCGGAACCCGCGAAAGACGCCACCACATTGTCGTTGAGCAGGCTGCGCACGGTGCCTGCGTGCCGCTCAATCACCGTCGTGACGAGGGTAAAGAATTCGGCAATTCGCGCGAGCACGACGGCGGGCTCCAGGATTTCCGACATGCGCGTGAACCCGCGCGTTTCGACGTAGAGGATAACCAGCGTTGCGCGTTCGGCAACGGCGGCTTTGGATTTCAGCTCTGCCAAGTAGGTGTCTCCCAATCGGGTATCTTCATTGCTGGTGCGTTTGTATCAACCACAATCTGTAAGGATGCTAGGCGGCGGGCAGCGTTCAGTCAAGGAATTAGTGACAGTGAATTAGTTGACGGTATTCACGCCGACTGATTGTCAAAGCGGATCGTCGTCTGTTACTGTAGTCGATTCTTAGTTCACTGATGGTTCCGCCAAGGAGGGCGCATGAAGATTGCGAATAGCGTTACCGACCTGATAGGCAACACGCCGCTGGTGCGCATCAACCGGCTCACTCAGGGTTGCGCCGGAGAAATCGTGGCGAAGCTGGAGTTCCAGAATCCGGGGGCGAGCGTGAAAGACCGCATCGGACTGTCGATGATCGAGGCCGCCGAGAAAGCGGGGCGCATCAAGCCCGACACCATCATACTCGAGCCGACCAGCGGCAATACCGGCATCGGCCTGGCGATGGTCTGCGCGGCGAAGGGCTACAAGTGCACGCTGGTCATGCCGGATACCATGAGCAAGGAGCGGCGCATGGTGCTGCGCGCCTACGGCGCCGAGCTGGTGCTGACCCCGGGCGCCGAGCGCATCCCGGGTGCCATCAAAAAAGCCGAAGAGATGGCCGCTGCCGACCAGCGCTATTTCATTCCGCAACAGTTCGAAAACCCCGCCAATGCCGAGGTGCACCGCCAAACAACCGCCGAAGAAATCTGGAACGACACCGGCGGCAAGGCGGACATCCTGGTGTCGGGCATCGGCACCGGCGGCACGATTACCGGCATCGGCGAAGTCATCAAGGCGCGCAAGCCTTCGTTCCAATGCGTCGCGGTCGAACCGGACGCCTCGCCGGTGCTCTCCGGCGGGCAGGCGGGCCCGCATCCGATGCAGGGCATAGGCGCGGGTTTCGTGCCGAAGATCCTCAACACCAAAATCTACGACGAGATCGTGCGTGTGAAAAACGACGACGCGATGGATATCGCGCGGCGCATGGCGAAGGAGGAAGGGTTGCTGGTGGGCATTTCGTCGGGCGCCGCGATGTGGGCCGCTATCGAAATCGCCAAGCGGCCGTCGAGCAAAGGCAAGCTGATCGTCGTGATTATTCCATCGTTCGGCGAGCGCTACCTGAGCACGCCGTTATTTGCCGGACTGGCCGACTGAACGTGATGACGAAACCCATGATTAATCGTCATGCCCGCGCAGGCGGGCATCCAGACGCATTTGAATTTCCTGGGTTCCCGCGTACGCGGGAACGACGAAAGGGGGGCAGAGCTTCTTTAGATTGCCGCCGCGCGCTTACTCGATCTTGATGTTGCCTTTCTTGATGATCTCGGTATATCGCACCTGCTGGTCTTTCAGATAACGCGTGAATTCCGCCGGGCGGCGGTAATCGACTTCGACGCCGACGTTAAGCAGTTTCTCGCGCACTTCCGGTGATTGCATCGCGGTTTCCACCGCGACGGCGAGCTTGTCGACGATGGGCTTGGGCGTGCCCGCCGTTACCATCACGCCGATCCACGCCGCGGCGTCGAAGCCGGGCAGATTGGCGGTGACGGCGAGCGGTTCTATGCCGGGTGCGAGCGCGCTCGTCCTGCCCATGGAAATGCCATAGGTTTTGAGGCGTCCTGACTTGATGTGCGGCATGGTCGACGCGATCGTTTCGAACGCGTAGGCGACGCGCCCGCTGA
Source organism: Betaproteobacteria bacterium (assembly GCA_043759115.1). Lineage (GTDB taxonomy): Bacteria > Pseudomonadota > Gammaproteobacteria > Burkholderiales > SG8-41 > PALSA-1004. Next base: position 4,744 of record JAYVME010000037.1, read on the forward strand.
TGACGTCGGTCAGCGCGGGCACGCTGCCCTTATACGGGATATGCGTCACCTGCACGCCGGCGAGGCTGTTGAACCATTCGGCGACGAGATGCGCGGTCGCGCCGGTGCCCGACGAAGCAAACGTGTACTTGCCGGGGTTCGCTTTGAGGAGTGCTACGAAATCGCGCGGGGTCTGCGCGGGGAACTGCGGCACCGTCACCAGCAGAAACGGCGACAGGCAGACATTGGCCACCGGCGTCAAATCGCGCTCGGCGTCATAGGCCGCTTTTTGCAGCAGCGGATTGATGGACACCGGGCCGCTCGATGCCGACAGCAGCGTGTAACCGTCGGGCGTCGCTTTGGCCGCGACATCGGTGCCTATCATCCCGCCGGCGCCGGCGCGATTGTCGATCACGATTTGCTGGCCGAGTATCTCCGATATTTTCTGCGCCATCACGCGTCCGACCAGATCCGCCGCCTGTCCCGGCGGCCACGGCACTATCATGCGCAGCGGGCGGTTGGGGTAATCCTGCTGCGCGCCGGCTGCGCCCGCAACAACGAGCATGGCGGCGAATAGAGCAATGCGTTTCATGAAATCTCCTCCCGCCTGCGGCGGTCGTTATTGGGTCGTTCCCGTGCAACCGCCCGTAATTTGCGCCCGGCGGCGCGCATTGTCAAAGTTATTCCGGCGCCGGTCGACAGCAAGGCGGTTGATCGCGGCAGTCATTGAGAGGCGGTAAGCGTGACCCAGCGGCCGACGGATCGGTTGCGCGCAGAAATAAAGTCAGATTGCTCGCGCACCCCAGATTGGCGCCGAGATGCAGCCAGTGTTTCGCGCCGCGCGCGAGACCCGCTTCCTGCCGCAACAGTTCGTGCAGGCCCAGATGCCCGAGTTCATGTCCGCAAGTCGCAAAGGCGCGCACGTCGCATTGCAGTTGCCTGCGCGCGTGCAGCGCCGCGGCGGCCGACAGCGCGGCGAGCCAGGCGATCAGCCCGCCGGCGCGCTCGGCGGTGGATTCCCACCATCCGGTGTACGCCGCTCAAATCGAACGCACTGGCGAGCCGTGCCGCGCGGGATGCTGTAAATTCCGTCATATCGCCTCTGCCATCGAAGGTTACCGAGCATAATGGAGCGCAGTGACGGCCGCAACCTGACAGTGGCGCAATGAATCCCACGATCATCCCGCTATGAAACATACCTTCCGCTCGCTTGCCGGCCGCGACTTCCGGCTGTACTTCCTCGGCCAGATCGTATCGCTCGTCGGCACGTGGGTGCAGCAGGTGGCGTTCGCGTGGATTGCCTATCGCGTCACCGGCTCGGCATTCATGCTGGGGCTCATCGCATTTTCAGGGCAGATACCGATGTTGATACTAACGCCGTTCAGCTCGCTGCTGACCGACCGCTTTAGCCGGCGCGGCGTATTGGTGGTTATTCAGTTCATACAGATGGCATTGGCCGCATCCCTTGCTATTCTGGCGTGGCACGGCGACATTTCACCGTGGGTGCTGGTTACGGCGTCGCTGGTGCTGGGCGTGACCGGCGCGGTGGAAATGCCGGTGCGCCAGGCGTTCACGCCGGACATCGTGCATGACCGTGCGCTGATGGCCAATGCGATCGCGCTCAATTCGGTCACTTTCAACGCCGCGCGTCTCGTCGGCCCCGCGGCGGCCGGCGTGATATTGGCGGCGGTTGGCGAAGCGGCCTGTTTTGCCGTCAATGCGCTTTCGTACGTGGCGACGATCTATACGCTGCTGGCGATTCATCCGACGCCGGCCGCGCACGGAGAGGTCAGGAAGTCGATGGGCGAGGGCGTGCAATACGTGCGGCAGTTTGCGCCGGCGCGCTGGTTGATCATCACGATAGTAGTGGCGAGCTTTTGCCTCGCCCCCTATCTGACGTTCATGCCGGTCTATGCCAAGGACATACTCAAGGGCGGGGCCGATACATTGGGCATGCTGATGGCCGCGTCCGGCTTTGGCGCATTGATGGCCGCGCTCTATCTCGCCAACCGCAAGTCGCTGCTGGGGCTGGGCGACCGCATGGTGGCGGGCTGCTTCGCGACCGCGATCGTGTCCACCGCATTCGCCTACAATCAGGTCATGTGGGCGGCGTTTCCGCTGCTGGTAGTTTCGGGTTGCGGCACGATCATCGTGGTGACGTCGAGCAATATCCTGCTGCAGTCGCTCGTGCCCGACAATCTGCGCGGGCAGGTGATGGCACTCTACACCATGTCTTTCATCGGCATATTACCGGTGGCGAGCCTCGTGGCCGGGGGTATTGCGCACGTCGTGGGTGTGCAGCCGGTGTTCATCGCGTCAGGGCTGCTGTTCGCGGCGCTGGGGTTCGCTCTCTGGCGCAAACTGCCGTATTTGCGGCAGGAGGCGCATCCCGTGCTGCAGGAGAAGGGTTTGTTGCACCCTAAAAAAGAATGACGCGTTCCATGCGCACGACCGGCATAAAATGGTTGCCACGGTAATAACTACAAGGAGGAAAACATGCATACGAAATTGACGCTGCTCGCGTTGGCGACGGCCGCGCTGATGGTTGTGTCCGCGGTGGCCGCGATGGCCGCCGACGTTTATCCAGCCAAGCCGGTAAGAATAGTTGTTCCATTTGCAGAGGGGGAAGCGTCGGGACTCGTTAGCCGCAGGCCCGTTCGCGGGAACGACGCTCGGCCCCCCGGATTTATTCGCGTCGCCGCCCAGGACCTCACGCCTTACCCTACTAAGCCGGTGAGAATAGTTGTTCCATTTGCACCGGGGGGCGGCGTTGACCTGACCGCGCGCATACTCGCGCAAAGACTCACCGAGCGCGTCGGCCAGTCGTTCATCGTCGACAACCGCACGGGCGCGAGCGGCATCATCGGCGTGGAATTCGTCGCCAAGGCGGCACCGGACGGCTACACGCTGCTCGTCGGTTCGCAAACCACGCAGGCGGTGGTGCCGGCGATGTACGGCAAACTCAATTACGACACGATGCGCGACTTCGTCGGCGTGACCGAAATCGCCGTGTCGCCGCTGGTGATCGTCGTGCACCCGTCGTTGCCGGTGAAATCGGTGAAGGAATTGATCGCGCTCGCGAAGGCGCGCCCGGGGCAGTTGACGTTCGGCGCGGCGTCGGGGGGCACCCCGCACATGGCGGGCGAACTCTTCCGGTTGCAGGCGCGTGTGGAACTGCTGTTCGTCCCGTATAAAGGCGAAGGCCCCGCCATCGCCGACGCGATGGGCGGCCAGATATCGATGGTGTTTTCCAACCTGCCGGTCGGCTTACCGCAGGTACAGGGCGGGCGTCTACGCGGACTTGCCGTGACGAGCGCGCGGCGCGTGGCGACCGCACCGGACATTCCGACTGCCGCCGAATCCGGCCTGCCGGGGTACGAAGCGAACACGTGGTTCGGTTTGTTCGCGCCGGCGGCGACGCCGCGCGACATCATCAACAAGCTCAACACCGATGCGAAAGGCGCCTTGAGCGGCGCGGACGTGAAGGAGCGCATGGCCGGGCAGGGCTTGTTCGTGGTCGCGAATACGCCGGAGCAGTTCGCGGAGTTTCTTAAAATCGAAGTTCCGCGCTGGGCGAAGATCGTCAAGGACGCGGGAGTGAAACCGCAATAAGACCGCGGTGATGGTTCACATTTCGCGGCGCTGCGACATCATGCATTGCATGCGGCCGCATTGGTCGACGCCGTCGTTGTTGGGATTGCGGATGTATTTCTTGAGCGTGCTGTTCATCGGCATGTTCAGATTCACGTTTCTGGGCGGGATCGGCGACTCGAACCAGCGCGCGTAGATCTTGTTGATCTCGCCGCTCCTGAACAGCGCGATCACCACGCCGTCCGCGAGTTTCTTGAATGCCGGATCGTCCTTGCGCAGCATGATGCCGTAGGGCTCGTCAGTGAGGAAATCGCCGACCACCGCATAATCTGCGGGGTTCTTCGCGCTGGCGCGCATGCTGTAGAGCAGCACGTCATCCATCGGGAACGCCACCGCGCTGCCGTTGTCGAGCGCCAGCAGCGCTTCATTGTGGTTCTTCGTCTGGATGAAGCGCATGCCCAGCGACTCCTCCACGTTGTAGTTCTTGATCGCGCGTTCGTTGGTCGTGCCGTTGGTGACGACCACCGGCTTGCCTTTCAAGTCCTTGTAGTTCTTGATGTTGGACGCCGTCTTCACCAGCATCCGGGTGCCGGTGAAAAAAGTCGTCACGACGAACGAAACCATTTTCTGCCGTTCGACACTGTTGGTCGTCGATCCGCACTCGAGGTCGACGTCGCCGTTCATCACCATCTGCACGCGCGCCGACGGAATCACCGTCGTCAGATTGACCTTGAGATCGGGCATCTTGAGATCGGACTTTACGGCTTCGACGATTTTCATGCACAGGTCGATCGAATAACCGACGTACTGTTTCTTGTCATCGAGGAACGAAAACGGGATCGAGGCCTCGCGCACGCCGAGCACGATCGATTTTTTGTCCTTGATTTTCTTGAGGGTCGCGCCGTCCTGCGCGAGCACCGGCGCGGCGCCCATGGCGTACACGGCGCTCACGGCGATTGGCAGTATCCATCGTGAAAATAGATGCATGACTTGCTCCTCGGGGCTTTTCGCCGTTCTGTGCGGATAGTTTACCGCAAACTTAAGCGCGGGCAATTGTGCGAGTTTGGCGCTTTGCAACTATCGTGGCATCTTTTTACAGCAGCCATGCGATCAACCAGAGCCTGCACAAGCGCTTGCCGTACGATTCGGTCAGGGATTTCGCGCCGGTATCGCTGGTGGTGCTGTCGCCCGGCATGCTGGTCGTCAACAACGCCGGCAAGCTGCGCGCATTGGCGGTCACCAGCAGGACGCGCACCGGGGCGGCACCCGATGTCCCCACCATGATAGAAGCCGGGGTGTCTGATTACGACGCGAGTTCGTGGTACGGGTTGCTCGCACCGGCCGGAACGCCGCGCGCAATCGTGATGCGGCTGAGTTCCGAAACTGCGCAGATCATGAAAATGAACGACGTGCGCGAACGCCTGATCCCGCAAGGCCTCGATCCGGTCGGCGGAACGCCCGCGGAGTTCGCGGCGACGATTAACGACGAACGGGTGAAATGGAGCCGCGTGATCAAGGCGGCGGGACTCAAGCCCGAGTGAAGCCGTGCCAGATTTGTAAGTTATGCGCTTCCAGCGTATCTTTAAAACGATGGTTTTTGTCGAGTTCACGCCGTTCATCGCTTTGGATATCAAACATGGATAATCAGCATTTCGACCAACTGGTCAAAGGTGTGCGCGAAATGAAACGTCATATCGCAGGCAAGCCCGTGCGCGGCGCCAAGACGACCAAACTGTCCACGCCTGATGTGCGCACCATCCGCGAGGCAGCCAAGATCAGCCAGAGTCAGTTTGCGAAATTGATCGGCGTAAACCTGCGTACCCTGCAAAACTGGGAGCAGCAACGCACGCAGCCTACCGGGCCGGCGAGGGCGCTGCTCAAGATTGTTGCGTCAAACCCGAAAGCGATTGAGGCGCTGCACGGATAAACAGGGTCTGGTGATCAAAGCAGCGGGGTTAAAAGCTGAATGAGAAAATGCGCGCGTGGCCGCTTCGATTTTTGAAACGGCGCATGTCTTGCGCGTGTCCGCTGTCAGGGGAGGGATGTATGAGGTCACGCTTCGCAATGAGTTACGCCGCGCTGTTAACGGCGGCGGTCAGCGTCAACGCGGCGCAGAGTGGCGCGCCTAACGATCCTGCTCCCGGTTATCCCGCGCGGCCGATCCGCATGATCGTGCCGTTCCCGCCCGGCGGCAGCAACGACATCATGGGTCGCTACTTCGGCAACTACCTCACCGAGCGTCTCGGCCGCCAGGTCGTCATGGACAATCGTGCCGGTGCCGACGGAATAATCGGCACCGAGATCGTGGCGCGCGCGCAGCCCGATGGTTACACGTTGCTCGTTGCCTCCGCGGCGCACGCCGTCAATGGCGGCACGCGCAAGCTGCCCTACGATCCGCTTGATTCATTCGCGTGGGTCGGCATGTTGGGGCTGGGCCCGAGCGTGCTCTCCGTCCACGCCGCGGTGCCCGCGAATTCGGTGCGCGAATTGATCGCCCACGGCAAAGCCAACCCGGGCAAACTGGTGCTTTCGACATCCGGCGGCTACGCGCAATTCAGCTCCGAACTGTTTCATCACATGTCCAGCATGAAGCTGATCGTCGTGGTCTACAAGGGAGGATTCCCCGCTCTGCTCGACGCGATGGCGGGGCAGGCGCAGATCAATATCGGTTCACTGATCCAGACGCTGCCGCATATGAATACCGGCAAAATCAGGTCGCTTGCCACCACCGGTGCCAAGCGCTCTTCGGCGGCGCCCGACCTGCCGACGATCGCAGAAGCAGGCGTGCCGGGTTACGAGGCGAACAACTGGTGGGCCTTGGGCGCACCCGCCGGGACATCCCCGGGCATCGTCAACAAGCTCAACATGGAAATCGCGCGCTATTCGAAATTGCCCGAAACGCTCAAGCGCTACGAAGCAGAAGGCGTTGAGGCCGATTCCCGCACGCCGGACGAAGTGCGCAAAATGCTGCCGGTCGAGATGGCGAAGTGGGCCAACGTCGCGAAGGTAGCGAATATTCGCAGTCAGTGATTGTTGCGCGGCTGCGGGTGATACGGGTAACCTGTCGCCTGTAAAAAAATCGATGATCACGGAGAGAGAGCATGGCCACGCTGACGCAAGTGCGCGACAAGTCTGCCTGGATGGGGCGGGACTTTCGCAATGACAATTCCTGGATAGTGACGCTGACGAAGAGTCAGGTTGCCGAACTGCGCGCCGCCGCTGGCCGCTGCATAGAGCGCGGGCTTGCCGTCACTGATGTGAAGCGCGAGGACTTCGTGCTGAAATCGATGGGGCCGTTGATCGAGTCGTGGGCGGAGGAGATCAACCACGGGCGTGGTTTTGTGCTCGTCAAGGGCTTGCCCGCGGCCGAGCTCGGCGACGCGCAGGTGCGCACGATCTTCTGGGGCATGGGCACGTACATGGGATCGCCGATTTCGCAGAATTCGTACGGCGAGATGCTGGGCGAGGTGTACGACGAGGGCGTGAAGATGGGGACGGGCCGCGTGCGCGGCTACCGCACCAACCAGCGGCTCATGTTTCACACCGACCGCTGCGACATCGTCGGGCTCATGTGTCAGCGCACGGCGAAACACGGGGGCTTGAGCAGTATCGTGAGCTCGACGCGGATTTACAACGAGATCGTCGCCAACCATCCGGATTATCTGGCGCCGCTGGAGCACGGCTACATCCACGCCAACATGGAAGAAGGCGGCGCGTTCACGACTTATCGCATGCCCGTCTACAGCGTGACCGGCGACACCGTGAACTGCCGCATTCTGCGCAACACGATAGAGAACGCGCGCAAGATGGGCCACGCGAAATACAGCGAGCTCGAAACCGCCGCGCTCGAATACATGGATTCCCTGACGAACGACGAAGACATGCGGCTCGATATGGACCTCGATCGCGGCGACATGCAGTTCATCAACAACTACACCACGCTGCACGCGCGCACCGCGTTCGAGGATTTTCCCGAACCGGAACGACGCCGGCACATGGTGCGGCTGTGGTTGAAGGCGTTCGGCATGCGCCGTGAGGTCGACCGGGAAATCTTCAAGGATTACGACGGCGTGGAAAAAACGCTGGAGCGCAAAGCGGACGCTGCATCATGAATGCTTCGCGCTTGCTGTTGATAGCGTGTTGCGTATTGTTCGCAGGCAGCGTCAACGCGCAAACGTATCCGAATCGCGTCATCAGGCTGGTGTCTCCTTACGCACCCGGCGGCGGGACGGATTTTTTCGCGCGCATTATCGGACAGAAACTTTCCGAAGCGCTCGGCGTCAGCGTCGTCACCGACAATCGCCCGGGCGCCGGCGGCGTGATCGGCGCCGACATGGTCGCGAAGGCGCCGCCCGACGGTTACACGCTATTGATGTCGTCGCCGTCGCCGCTGGTGGTGTCGCCGCATTTGCTGAAGAGCATGCCGTACGATCCCGTCAAGGATCTCGCGCCCGTCGTATTCATCGCCGCCGTGCCCGCGCTGATGGCCGTGCATCCGTCGATACCGGCAAAGACGGTCGCCGAATTTATCCGCCTGGCGAAATCAAGACCGGGTGAGTTGACTTACTCGTCGTCGGGCAACGGCGGCACGGGACATCTCGCGGGCGCGCTGTTCGATCTGGGAGCAGGCACGAAGATGATCCACGTGCCGTACAAAGGCACCGGCCCCGCCACCACCGCGCTAGTCGCGGGCGAAGTGACATTGAGCTTCGGTGAAACGATCGCGCTGCTGCCGCACGTCAAATCGGGCCGCCTGCGCGCGCTCGCGGTGACCACGCTCAAGCGCTCGGCGATTCTGCCCGACCTGCCGACGGTTGCCGAAACCATACCAGGTTACACGGCAGGCCCGTGGTACGGGGTGCTCGCGCCGGAGAAAACACCCGCCGACATCATCGCGAAGCTGAACAGCACAATCGCGAACATTCTGCGCATGTCCGACATACAAGCGAACCTCGCCAGCGCCGGCGCGGAAGCGAAAGGCGGCAGTCCGGCCGATCTTGCGGCGCAGATAAAAGACGAAAGCGAGAGATGGGGGAGAGTGATAAGGGAGTCGAAGATTCAGGCTGAGTGAATTTCCCCCGGGGGCAGCCAGGAGTTGGTTGCGCCAGCGCGGCCAAGCGAAAGTAAGCAAAGGGAAGGCCGCCCCGGTGAGCCGCACCTGACGGTGTCTCCCTGTGTTACTCGACGAGCCGGGCGGCTGTGGAACTCGCTCTCGAAATGAAAGAACACGCAGAACGTGCGAGAGCTCAGACAGGTCCTCGCCGAATTCCCCGGCCCGCCTGTGTTACTCGGCGGCTCACAAGGGGTTCAGCAGCACGCGGAGTCGTAGTTGAAGGTTGAGTTGGTGGTTGAAGCAGTCGAGGGCCCAGAATGCGGGTTCTTGACATCCTCAACCTGAAACCAAGAAAGCTCAACCACCATG
>JAYVME010000038.1:0-2627 GCA_043759115.1 Betaproteobacteria bacterium
GCATTTCCACCGGGCGGACCGTCCGATTATGCGGCGCGTGTGGTCAGTCTGAAGCTCACGGCATCTGCCGGGCAACCGGTGGTCGTCGACAACCGGCCCGGCGCGGGCGGTGCGCTGGGAACTGAACTGGTCGCGCGCGCGGCGCCCGATGGTTACACGTTGCTCATCGGCAACACGGGCACGCTCTCGGTGCTGCCGCATCTGCAGTCGTCGATCCCCTACAATGCGCTGCGCGACTTCACGGCGATCACCAACCTGATCGGCGGGCCGTCATTCCTGCTGACGCATCCGTCGGTGCCGGTGAAGAACCTGCGTGAACTGATCGCGTTCGCGAAGAGGCGGCCCGGCGAGCTCACCTACGCGTCCGCCGGCGTCGGGCAGATCTCGCACATGAACGGAGAGCTGCTCAAGCAGCTCGCGCACATCGATCTGCTGCACGTTCCGTACAAGGGTACGGGTCCGATCATGCCCGAGATTCTGGGGGGCCAGGTGTCGATGACGTTTTCCACCTCGATCGATAACCTGCAGTTTGTCAAATCGGGGCGCCTGCGCGCGCTGGCGGTCACGGGCCGGGAGCGGCTGGCAGTCGCGCACGAGTTGCCGACGATGGCCGAAGCGGGATTGCCGGGCTTCGAATCGCTCAACTGGAACGGCATCGTCGGCCCGGCGGGAATGTCCCGGGATATCGTGAACTACCTCAATCGCGAGATCGTGCGCGCGATCAATCTGCCCGACATAAAGGAAAAGGTCATCGCGCAGGGCAATTTCGTGATCGGCGACACGCCGGAACAGTTCGCCGCCTATATCCGCGCCGAGTCGGAGAAATGGCAGCGGGTCGTGAAGCAGGCGAACATCAAGATCGATTAGGGCGGGCCAATGAACGCAACCGACCTGAAGCCCCGTTCCATCATCGCGTCGCGCATGGCGCGCATCAAGCAGTCGCCGAGCAACGCGGCCAGCCAGCGTGCCACCGAACTCATGGCGCAGGGCAGGGACATCGTCTCGCTGGCGATCGGGGAGCCCGATTTCACGACGCCCGACAACGTCAAGCAGTCCGTCGTCGAGGCGATGGCGCGCAACCAGACCCGCTACACGACGGTCGACGGGACGATGGAATTGAAACGGGCGATCTGCGCCAAGTTCAAACGCGAGAACGGTCTCGACTACGCGCCCGCGCAGATCACGGCCGGCACCGGCGGCAAGCAGGTGATCTTCAACGCGCTGATGGCGACGCTCGATCCGGGCGACGAGGTCATCGTGCCGGCGCCGCACTGGGTGTCGTACACCGACATGACGTTGCTGGCGGAAGGCAAACCCGTGGTCGTGCCGTGCCCGGAGGCTAAAGGCTTCAAGCTGCAGCCCGCGGACCTCGAGCGCGCGATTACGCCGAAGACCAAGTGGTTCACGTTGAACTCGCCCTGCAATCCGAGCGGCGCCACCTACAGCCATGATGACCTGAAAAAACTTACCGACGTACTGCTGCGCCATCCGCACGTGTGGGTAATGACCGACGACATGTACGAGCACCTGCTCTACGACGGACACCGGTTTGCCACGCCCGCGAAGGTCGAGCCGCGGCTCTACGACCGCACGCTGACCATCAACGGCGTGTCCAAGGCGTATGCGATGACCGGCTGGCGCATCGGCTACGCGGGCGGTCCGGTCGAACTCATCAGTGCGATTCGCAAGTTGCAGTCGCAGAGCACCTCGAACCCGAGTTCGATCAGCCAGGCGGCCGCGGTCGAGGCGCTCAACGGCCCGCAGGATTTTATCCCGGAGCGCGCGGCCATCTTCAAGCAGCGCCGCGATGTCGCGGTGGACATGCTCAACGCCGCGCCGGGCCTGTGCTGCCATAAGCCCGAGGGCGCGTTTTACGTGTTTCCGAATTGTGCCGGCGTGCTCGGCAAAAAGACGCCGGAGGGCAGGGAGATCCGCAACGATCAGGATTTCACGCTCTACCTGCTCGACAGCGTGGGAGTCGCTGTCGTGCAAGGCGACGCTTACGGCATGTCGCCTTACTTCCGCGTGTCGTACGCGACCTCGATGGAGCGGTTGAAGGAGGGCCTGACGCGGATCCAGCGTGCTTGCGCGGCGTTGAAGTGAGCGCAGCCGTGAATCCGCCCGGTTATTGAACGAGGAGCGAATTGCGGCCGATTTCACAACGATTCCGCCGCGACGAAGCTAGCCGGTGCGGCGTTTTCCGGCGGCTGCGCCGCGCAGCGTGAATGCGAGCAACCCAATAACGATCGCGAGCAATCCCAGCGCGCTCAACGCGAGCGACCAGTGCACGCCGATGACGCCGCCCATTACGCCGACGGTAATCCCGGAGAATGCGCGCATGCCGAGGCCCGACATGCTGAAGAGCCCGATCACGCGGCCGCGGATGTTGGCGGGCGCGTTGATCTGTACCAGCGTCTGCGCCATGGCGCTGAATGACAATTGCAGGAATCCGGCGACGAACAACAGCGCGAATGCAACCGGGTAAGCGGTTGCCGCGGCAAAACCGCCGATCGCGCAGCACCACAGCATCGCCAGAATAAAGGCGGTTTTCGGCCGCGCGCGCAATAGCCCGCGGCTTTCGAGCACGATGCCCGCGATCAGCGCGCCGGCGGCGTCGGCGGCGAGCA
>JAYVME010000039.1:0-2619 GCA_043759115.1 Betaproteobacteria bacterium
ATGCTGGTCAGGTTCGCCGCGAGGGTAATCGGCGCAAAATCCTTGAGCGTATCGAAGCGCACCTTGCCGAGGCCGGGATTGACGGCAAGTATGCCCTGCGTCGCCAGCATCAGCGTGTACCCATCGGGCGCGGCCTTGGCTGTGAGCTCGGCGCCGATGTTGCCGCCCGCGCCGGGGCGATTGTCGATGACGATCGGCTGGCCCCAGCGTTCGGTGAGTTTCTGTCCGATCGCGCGCGCGAGCACGTCGGTGGGTCCGCCGGCGGCGAATGGAACGACCATGCGTATCTGCTTGCTCGGATAACTTGCGACGGGATTCTGTGCTTGCGCGTTCGTTGCGACCGCGAGCATCGCCGCGGCAAGCAGTACGGCAACACGACGTTGAATATTAGTCAGCACGGATGCCCGTCGCCTTGATGAGCTTGGTCCATTTAATCGTTTCTTCTTTCATGTACGTCGCAAACTGTTCCGGCGTCCGGTTCTCAACGCTATAGCCCTGACGCGTGAATTCGCCTTTGACATTCGGCTGGTTCAGCGCGCGATTGATTTCAGCGTTCAGCTTTGCAACGATTTCCTTCGGCGTATTCGCGGGCGCGAATATGCCGAACCATTGCACGACTTCAAACCCCGGAAAACCCGATTCGGCAACCGTGGGGACGCCGGGTGCGGCGGCCGAACGTTGCAGGCTCGTCACGGCCAGAGCCTTGAGCTTGCCGGATGCGACGTGCGGCAAGGACGTGGCCACGGCCCCGATCAACAGTTGCACGTGTCCGCCGATCACATCGATGATGGCCTGGCCGGCGCCCTTGTAGGGAATATGCGCGAGCTTGATGCCGGCCTCGAGATTGAGCAGTTCGCCCGCCATGTGCGAGGACGTGCCGCTGCCGTTCGAGGCAAAACTCAGTTGACCCGGCTTGCTGCGCGCCAATTGGATCAACTCCTTCAGGTTGGCGGCGGGAACCGAGGGATGCGCGACGATGATATTTGGAATGACGATCAGCATCGCGACCGGCGCGAAATCTTTTACCGCGTCATAGGGCAGGTCATGTTGCAGAATAGGATTGATGGTATGGGTGCTGGCCGTACCGAGCACCAGGGTGTAACCGTCGGCAGGCGACTTCGCGGCCATCTGCAAACCAATGGCTCCGCTCGCGCCGGCGCGATTGTCCATGATGGCCGACTGACCCCAGGCTTCCGTCAGTTTCTGACCCACGGTCCGCATGACCGCATCGCCTGATCCGCCCGGCGTAAAGGGAATGATGAAGCGGATGGGTTTGGACGGAAAAGCCTGCACCTGCGCGGTCGCGATCGCCGCTTGTGCGACGACAGCATTCCCGCTCATTGCAACCAGGACAGCGGCAGCGGCGAGCCTCGCGCGCATTGCGAAGCCCGGCGCAATCCACAATTTTTCACCTTGTCCCGACACCATTTTTACCCTCTGACAACTCCTCAAGGCCGGACGGCAATCGTAAAGTCCGACATCCGGTGGCGAATGCGTAGTGTGACAGAATCCGCCTGTGCGGTGCAGCCCCGATCCCGGGAAACGCAATCAGAAAGAGGCGGTCGATGCCGTCGCCGCGTGCTTTACGAGCGAAGATTACAAGGAAGGGCGCAAAGCGTTTATGGAGAAGCGCAAGCCGGTTTGGACGGAGCGGTAGTTTCGAGTGATCAGGATTTATCGATTAAGACAACACATCTTATATTTTTTTCCGCTACCACATGGGCAGGATTCGTTGCGACCGATTTTCCTTTTCTTCACGACTGAACCTCTAAGCAAATCAGGAAGCTTGCCTGGTTTCGCCATGGTCTGGGTTAAGGCATCCATCTCGTCACTGCGCTCCCAGTTGAAATTGAGGTTGACACCGAATCTCGACGACGTATCGCTGGGGAGAACGCATACGCCGAACCAACTTTTGGCTTGTTCAGTGTATTTCCGCATCTTGCAGTGTGCCTCCAGCCGTGGCCCCGCAATTTGGGTCGGGTCATTGTTGCAGTGAATAGTAAGCCCGGTGCCGCCGCGTCCAAGGCCAATGGTCAGGTCGTGATTTTTACCATCTGCCCGTGCACGCTTCGAGAGTTCGTCGATGCCTTTGCTTACTTGTTCGACGGTTTTCTCGCCGAGCGTCAGCAGCATGAATCCGAGTTCAATCGTCGCAGGTTCGGGACTCGCCTCGATTTGCTTTACGAAGCGACCTAAAGTCGTGGCTGCAAAGCGGTTCAATATGCCGTCGGGAGTTCTCTTCCCCGGAATACCGTCGCGCCGAACGAGCATCGCCAAATCCAAATCCGTCGATATGTCGTCCGACATCATCACCATGTCGTGTTCTTCGTCTAGGGTAGAGTAATTTCTTTTGAGTGGATATCTATAAGCCGATACTTAGCGTCGCCCAAAAATTTTGCGCACGCATATCCCTGATCACAGGAGTCTTGAATGCTCTTTTTAAAGTCGTCCCTAATTTGGCCGTCGTTCCCTTTCTTTGCCTCAAGCGTCAGTCGTTTAGACTTGGCTTGTAGCACTATGGCATCGTCGCACTCAATACCGTGGCCGTCAATTTTATGGCCCATGCAGCAGCGGATTGACAACAATGCATTACCATGGTAATGTAAAAACATGCCGATC
>JAYVME010000040.1:0-13710 GCA_043759115.1 Betaproteobacteria bacterium
TGCAGCTCCTGATGGCATTAACGGGAAATCGGGACTGACAACAGCAGGTTTTGGATGTTAACGGGGTGACCACGGTCACCCCGTTTTTTCGTACAGTCCCGATTGATCTTGGTTTTTCCTTGGCGGCCTTGGCGCCTTGGCAGTTAACTGGTTTTGTCGAATACGGCGATCGATTCGACGTGAGAGGTGTGGGGAAACATGTTGACGACACCCGCGGCGGTCAGCGTATAGCCGTTGGTACGCACCAGTACCCCCGCGTCGCGCGCAAGCGTTGCCGCATTGCATGACACGTAAACGATCCGGCGCGGCGCATCGTCGGACAATGCGTTGATAAGCGCCACCGCGCCGTCGCGCGGCGGGTCGACCAGCATCTTGTCAAAGCGGCCGAGCCGGGACAGGCTCGCGCGGTCCACCTTGAATAAATCCGCCTGCAAAAACTCCGCCGACGCACTTAGGCCGTTGCGCACAGCGTTCGAGTGCGCACGCGCGACCAGTTCGCGGGCGCCTTCAATACCGAGGACGCGGGCGCCGCTGCGCGCAATCGCCAGCGTAAAATTGCCGAGCCCACAAAACATGTCGGCAATGCGCTCCGCGGGTTGCGGTGCGAGCAACGCCAACGCGCGCCGCACCAGCACTGCATTCACCGCCGCATTGACCTGGGTGAATTCGGTCGGCGCGAAACCCAGTTCCAGATCAAACTCAGGCAGAGCGTAATACAGCACGCCGTCATGCGGCGGATAGAATGGTATTGCGGTATCCGGACCGCGCGGCTGCACGAAGAATTGCACGCGATGCCGGTCGGCGAATTGCCTGATCAACGCCTCGTCCGCGCCTGTAAGCGGCTGCAAAATACGCAGCACCAGCGCATCGATGCCGCCGCCGATCGCAAGCTCGATCTGCGGCACGCGTTCCGGAATCGACAGGCCATTGATCAGTTCGCGCAGCGGCACCAGCAGCGCGGAGATGCGCGGCGGCACCACCTCGCAACTTGTCATGTCCGTGACGTAACTGCCGCGTTTTTCGCGAAAACCGATCAACGCGCCGCCTTTCTTCAGCACGTAGCGCGCCGAGAAACGCGCGCGGTGACGGTAGCCCCAGGGTTCGCCGTAAATTGCGGGCAGCACGGTGTCGGGAGCGACCTTGCCGATATGCCGCAGATTGTCCTCGAGCACCCGTTGCTTGGCCGCGACCTGGGCGCGCGCATCGAAGTGCTGCTGACTGCAGCCGCCGCAAACTCCAAAATGCCGGCAGCGCGGAACGGTGCGCGTGGCAGCTGGCTTGATCACCTGCCGCACGTGCGCGAGCTCGTAGCTCGGCTTCTTGAGGTAAGACGCGTAGGTGACCCATTCGCCGGGCAGCGCGCCCTCGATAAAGATGACCTTGCCGTCGGCGTGCGCAACGCCGCGGCCTTCCTGGTCCAGCGACTCAACGCGGATCATGTTCTGTGCTGACAACACTGCCGGTTCAGGCCGGCCAGAGCTGCAGAAATTCGCGCCAATGCGAGTCGGGCGATTTTTCGAACGTGGTACGTGCGAGATCAATTTCCTGCCGGTAATTTTCCGGCGACAGGGCGCCGCGCATTAACTGAAAACGCAGATAGACAAGATAGGTGTTGGCGACGTCGGCCTCGCAATAGCCGCGGATCTGCGCGATCCTGCCGTCCTGCCATGCCGGCCACACCTGCGAGCCATCGAGCCCGATCTTGCCCGGAAAGCCGAATAACTGCGCAATCTGGTCAAGCGGTGCGGCACCCCGCGGCTGATACATCGCCAGCAAGTCCATAAGGTCAAGGTGCCGGGCATGATAACGGCTGATGTAGTTGTTCCACTTGAACTCGCGGTCGTCCTCGCCCTGATCCCAGTAGCGGGCGGCATGCACGCTGTGCAAGAGGCCGCGGTAATGCAATACCGGCAAATCGAAGCCACCGCCATTCCAGGACACGATTTGCGGCGAATATTTTTCGATGCCGTCGAAAAAGCGCTGGATCAATTTTCCTTCGTCGTCGCCGGGCTCGCCGAGCGACCAGACGCGAAAACTGTCGCGATCGCGCAACGCGCATGCAATGGCGACTACGCGATGCAGATGATGCTGCAGAAAATCGCTGCCGTTCGACTGCCGGCGGCGCTGGAACGCCATCTCGGCAACCTGCCCGTCGCTGACGTCCGCCGCCGCGATACCGTACAGCCTGCGCAGCCCCGCAACGTCAGGGACGGTCTCGATATCGAAAACCAGAACCGGTGTCAAAACTGTCTTCTGACTGACCGCGCCGCGATCACTTGCGCGTCCATGCTCCGACATTGTTCTGGAAATACCAGCCGCCTTGCGCCTTGTCGATCCAGCGTTGAGCGAACGTGGTGCGAATGTCGTTTTCCCACTCGGGCTTGCCATTGGCGCGCGCTATTTCACGGTACAAAGCGGCGCGATCCTGATTTTCAGCGGCCACCACGCCATTGACCTGCTGGCGTTGCGCGAGCGGCACCGCATTGGCGTCGCGCAATGCGACATAGCCTTCGCGCGTCAATCCGACCGCACCGTTGCCATAAAACGGCGCCAGCTCCACGTGGCGCTTCTGCATGCTCGCTTGCAATGCCGCGATGGCCGGCGTATTGATTTCGAGGTTGGCTTGCGCCAGTGCATTGCCGGTAAGCAGCAACAACAGCGCCAGCCAGCCGCTACGCGCAATATTCATGGTCCGCATGTAATGCTCCTTATTTTGCCTGGGGTGAATTCGATGGCGGCGCGGCCGGTTCGCCGGATTTCTTGAGCTGCCACACTTCATCGATGATTTTGTCGGCCGCCTTCTCGGCTGCCGCCGCGGGAAAATAAATGTTGATGGTCACGCACCCTTGCAGCAGCAGCGCCGAGGCCAGTCCGGCGGTTACGATCAGACTTCGCATAGCAATTCCTTGTCTATTTAACGATTACGTTGCCCTCGGTCACGCGCTTCAGGCGCTCGATCAACTCGCGCCACCCCACGTTGCGATTGTAGCCCAACACGTTGATCGCCGGTATGCCGCCGCCCTTTACAATCACATAGCCCTGCGGCAGGTTCTCTATGCCGCCCATTTTACAAACACCCGCCTCCAGCCTGCAACTCAATCCCAGCGCGGAATAACCGAAGGTCTCGAAGAAACGCAGGAAACTGCGCTGAATCGCGGCGGCGGCGCCGGCGCCGCCCAAGGCGGAAATGTTCTGCACCGCGGCCTGACTGATGCGCCGCGGATAGTCGCCCGCACTGCTCGCGATGCGCGCGTCAAAATGCACCGCGTCCCAATTCACCAACTCGATCGCCTTGACCCCGACATCGATGCGGCCGGTCATATTGCCGAATGAAAATGTGCGCGTCAGCAAATCGAGGTCGAGATTGCGCATTTCGACGTCCGCGGTCAGTCGCGGCGCCTTGCCCAGCGGCGACTCCAGCGCCAGATTCTGCGCAGTGACTGTGCCGTCGAATACCTTGAATAACAACGCGCCATCGACCTTCAGGGTTGACTGCTGATACGTGATGGCCGGAATTTCCGCCGAGAGCGTGCCGTGCATCACGGGCAGACTGAGTGCCGTCGTGAGTTGCTGCATCGAGATCGGCGCGATGCCGCCGGCAAATCGCCAGCGCCAGCTATCGCCCTCGCCGCTGGTCGCAAAGTCGTTGACGGACAATGCGCCATCGAGCACTGGAATCCGCACGTCGTGCACGCGCACGCGTATGCCGCGCGTTTCGAACGGCAGGTCGAAAGCGCCGAACGGCACGCGCAACAATTCGCCTCCCGCCAGGCGCAGCTTGGCAACCCTCGTCTCATCCCGATGCCACGGAATACTGCCATCAAGCCCGAACAGCGCGAAGCGGCGCTCTTTATCCTCGATTGACACGCGCTTTAACACGACGTCGGCCGTCGCCAGCGCGCCATCCTTCACGTCGACCGCGACATCGGCGACGCCATCACAGCGTAAATCGGCAAGCATGGTGCCTTGCAACGCGGGCTTCAGCAGCTTTTCATAGAGCGTCGTGAGCTGGAGGTTGACGCTTTTCAGGCTGGCGCTCGCCAACTTGCCGCTGGCCCGCTCGACGACCACGCTGAAATCGAGGTCGCCGATCCCCGCCAGTGCAAGCCGGCCGTGTTCAACGGCTGCGTGTTGTGCATCCAGCGTACCGTCCGCCGTCAGCGCGTGGCCGCCGCCACCGACGAACAGGGGTTGCCAGAATACATCGCCGCTTTTCCACTCGAGCCGGCTCTGCCATCTCCATTGCGCACCGCGGCGTTGCGCCTGCACCGACAATACCGCGGAAATTTTTTCGCCCGCATGCAGACCACTATCGTCGCCGAAGCCGAAATTATTAAATACCAGGTCCGCGCTCGCACGGGCATCGCCCTCGTCGCTGAACGTCAGCGTGCCGCTGACGCTGCCGGCGTTCGGTTTGGGCCACGTGGCGGGCCACCACGCGTTAAACCGGGTCAACGATCCATTGCTGATGGCGAGCGTGAAAACATGCGCCGGCGCGCGCGGGTCCGAGGTCAGCCGCCACTCTTCGTTCGCCGCCGGGCGCAATGCGAGATAGAGGTTCTTGGTAAGCGTCGAGTAACGAAAGCTGAGCGGGATTTTCGCCGGCGTTTCGAGTGCGCCCTGGGCGCATACCAGTTGATCCCGCTCCTGCTTGAGATCGGGACAGGCAAGGCGCACATTACGCCAGGTGTGCCCGGCAATTGCGATCTCGGCAATTTGCAGTTCGAGCGTAGTCGCGCCGCCAACGCGCAGTACACCCGTGATCTTGTTCGCGGACAGCGACGGGCCGTCGATGCGGTCTATGCTGATCGCCACCTGCTGCGCCGCGGCACCGGCGGCCAGTAGCAGGCCGCCGATAATGCCGGTCAGTTGCGCGTAGCGCGCCGCCCGCGGCTCAGGCAGGGAAAATCCCCGTCGACAGATAGCGGTCGCCGCGGTCGCACACGATGCACACGATAACGGCGTCCCTCACTTCGGCCGCCACCTGCAGGGCCGACCACATCGCGCCGCCCGAGGATACGCCGGCAAAGATGCCCTCTTCGCGCGCCAGCCGCCGCGTCATGTCCTCGGCGTCGGCTTGCGCCACCTCGATCACGCGATCGACGCGGCTCCAGTCGCAGATTTTCGGCAGATACGCCGCCGGCCATTTGCGGATGCCCGGAATTTGCGAGCCATCGGTCGGCTGGCAGCCGACGATCTGGATCGCCGGATTTTTTTCCTTGAGAAAGCGCGACACACCCATGATGGTGCCGGTAGTGCCCATGGCTGAAACGAAATGCGTGACCCGGCCAGCGGTGTCGCGCCAGATTTCCGGCCCCGTGCCTTCGTAATGCGCAAGCGGATTATCCGCATTGGCGAACTGGTCGAGTATCACGCCCTTGCCTTCATCGCGCATTTTTTCGGCGACGTCGCGCGCCATTTCCATGCCGCCGGTTTGCGGCGTGAGCACGATTTGCGCGCCAAATGCCGCCATCGTCTGCCGGCGTTCGATCGACAAATGCTCGGGCATCACCAGCACCATGCGGTAACCCATCATGGCCGCCGCCATCGCCAGCGCGATGCCGGTGTTGCCGCTGGTCGGCTCGATCAGGGTGTCGCCGGGCTTGATCTCGCCGCGTTGCTGCGCGCGCCTGATCATGGATAACGCCGGCCGGTCCTTCACCGAACCCGCGGGGTTGTTGCCCTCGAGCTTGGCCAGTACCACGCTGCCGGTATTTGCACCCATGCGTTGCAACCTGACCAGCGGGGTGTTGCCGACAAAGTCTTCCAGCGTCGAATACAGCATGCCGGTCAGACCGCGGCGCGCGCGAGAAGTGCGTCTATGTAACGCGTCACACCTTCTTCGACCGTCGAGAGCGGCGCCGCGTACCCGGCCTCGCGCAACGCGCGAATATCAGCTTGTGTATAGCTCTGATACTTGCCGGCGAGCTCGGTGGGGAACGGAATGTACTCGAGCACACCCTGGCTGCGCATGTCCGCCAGCGTCAGCGGAGATTCATTGTTGTGCTTACGGCAGGCATTGACCGTGGCCACCGCCACGTCATTGAAACTTTGCGCGGCACCGGTGCCGACGTTGAAAATCCCCGACTGCCGGGGATTATCGAGAAAAAACAAATTAATGTTTACCGCGTCGTCGACCGACACGAAATCACGCCGCTGCTCGCCCGCGGCGTAACCGCCGCTGCCCTCGAACAACCTGACCCTGCCATTGGCGCGGTATTGATTGAAAAAATGAAACGCCACCGACGCCATGCGCCCCTTGTGCTGCTCGCGCGCCCCGTAAACATTGAAATAGCGCAGCCCGACCACCTGCGCGGTGCGTTCCGCCCAGTTACGGCGCACGTATTGATCGAACAGAAACTTCGAATAGCCGTACACGTTGAGCGGTGATTCGCACGCCCGGTCTTCGCGAAATTCAGGGCCGGCGCCGTAGACCGCCGCCGAGGAGGCATAGACATAAGAAATTTCTTCCTCGACGCAGTATTCGAACAGCTCACGGGAATACCGGTAATTGTTCTGCATCATGTAACGGCCGTCGGTCTCGGTCGTGTCCGAGCATGCGCCCTGGTGCGAGATCGCGGCCACCACGCCGTCGAATGCGCCATTGTTGAGTTCGCGCAGGAAGTCTTCCTTGTCGAGGTAATCGGCGATATCGCAATCGACGAGGTTGACGAACTTGTCGCCCGCCTTGAGATCATCGACCGCGAGCACATCGTATTCGCCACGCTGGCTCAACGCTTTGGCGATATTCGAACCGATAAAGCCGGCGGCGCCGGTGACGACTATGTACATGTCCCGCTGTCCTGTATGTCGAAGGATAAAGGATGAAGGATGAAGGAAGAAAAATGCAAAAACTCTGTTTTTGCCGCTATTTTCATTTGTAACTTATTCATCCTTCCGCCTTCCGCCTTCATCCTTCCCGAAGAGTTCTTCGGGCCGCGCCACCGCGGTACCGAACTTGCCGACCACGACGCCGGCCGCGCGATTGGCGACGCGCACGGCCTCATCCACGGCGCAGCCGCCGGCGAGCATCACCGCCAGTGTGGCGATGACCGTATCGCCCGCGCCGCTCACGTCTGACACCTCGCGCGCCTGCGTCGGCACGTGCAGGCGGCGGGCGCGTTCAAAGAGCGTCATGCCGTCCGCACCGCGCGTCACCAGCATTGCGTCGACCTTCAACCTGCGCCGCAGACGCTGTGCGAGCTCGGTCAATTCGCGTTCGCTCTTCCACGGGCCCACCACATCGCGAAATTCGTTGAGGTTCGGCGTCATCACGGCTGCGCCCTGATAGCGCGAGAAATCATGCCCCTTGGGATCGATCAGCACGGGCTTGCGATGCCGGCGCGCGAGACTGATCATGCGCGCGATATGCGTGAGCCCGCCTTTGCCGTAATCGGACAGAATCACCGCATCGCAGCCGGCAACCAGCTTGGCGTAATCGGCAAGCTTCGAGCGCAGGATCTCGTGGCTCGGTTCGGTTTCGAAATCGATTCGCAGCAGTTGGTGTCGCGGCGGACCGATCACGCGCAATTTGACCGTGGTGTCTATGGTGCGGTCGCAATGCAGGCGTGCGGTAATCTTCTCCGTGCGCAGCATGGCCGCGAGTTTGCGACCGGCCTCGTCGCGTCCGACCACCGACAAGAGCGTGACGCGCGCGCCCAGCGCCGCCACGTTGCGCGCGACATTGGCCGCACCGCCTAGCCGCTCCTCGCTGCGCCCAAACTTTACCACCGGCACCGGCGCCTCCGGCGAAATCCGGCTGACGTCGCCGAACCAGTAGCGGTCGAGCATGACATCGCCGACCACCAGCACGCGCGCGCGCTTCAAGGATGAAGGCTGAAGGATGAAGGATGAATTCCCAGCTCGAATCGCATGAGATTTTTCCTTCCGACTTCCACCTTCATTGCTCGGTTTTGTTCTTTTCATCCTTCCGCCTTCATCCTTCTGCTTCACGCCCTGCCGATACCCGAATACTCAAGCCCGTGGCTGCGCACCATGGCAGGGTCATACAAATTACGCCCGTCTATGATAACGGGCATCCGCATGCGGCGCTTCATATCGTCAAAATCGGGGCTGCGAAATTCTTTCCACTCCGTGATGATCACCAGACAATCCACGCCGTCGAGAGCAATCTGCGGCGAAGCGGCATAGGCCATGCGCGGCAGAGCTGCAAACGCTTTTTTGGCCTCATCCATCGCAACCGGATCGTAGGCAACGACTGCCGCGCCGCGCGCGATCAGACCGGGCACGATCACCTGACTTGTCGCTTCGCGCATGTCATTGGTATTGGCTTTGAACGCAAGCCCCCAAACCGCAAAGCGCTTGCCGGACAGATCGGCGCCGAACCGGCGCGTGATTTTTTCGAGCAGCCGCGATTTCTGCGCCTGATTGACCTCGTTCACGGCGCCAATAATCCTCATCTCCATGCCCGCTTCGTGCGCGGTCTGCCGCAGCGCGGACACATCTTTTGGAAAACAAGCGCCGCCGTAGCCGCAGCCCGCGTATAAAAAGTGATAGCCGATGCGCGCGTCCGAGCCTATGCCCTGCCGCACGTGCTCGATATCGGCGCCCAGCCGCTCGGCGAGATTCGCCAGCTCGTTCATGAAAGAAATGCGCGTTGCGAGCATCGCGTTGGCCGCGTACTTGGTCAGCTCGGCGGACGGAATATCCATGATGATCATGCGCTCGTGATTGCGCTGTATGGGCGCATAGATTGCGCGCATGATCTGCTTTGCGCGCTCGTCTGACGCGCCGATCACAATGCGGTCCGGCCGCATGAAATCATCGATCGCGGCGCCTTCCTTCAGAAACTCCGGGTTCGACACGACGCTGAACTCGATCGTCTTGCGGCGGTGCGCGAGTTCCTCCGCGATCGCCGCCTGCACTTTGGCCGCGGTGCCGACCGGCACCGTCGATTTATCCACCACCAGCCGGTAATCCTGCATATGGCGTCCGATCGTGCGCGCTGCCGCAAGCACGTACTGCAGATCGGCTGATCCGTCCTCGCCGGGCGGCGTGCCGACCGCGATGAATTGCACCTGCCCGTGCGCGACGCTCTCGGCGAGGTCGGTGGTGAAATGCAGGCGCCCGGCCGCGACATTGCGTTTGACGAGCGGCTCAAGGCCCGGCTCATAAATCGGGATTTCCCCGCGCTTGAGCTGCGCTATCTTGTCCGCGTCCACATCGAGGCACATGACGTCGTTGCCGAGTTCGGCCAGGCACGCGCCGGATACCAACCCGACATAGCCGGTGCCGATGATGGTTATTTTCATGACTTTGGTTTACCCGCAATTTCCTGATTGATGGCGGCGAGTGCTGCGGCCGGGTCCGGCGCCTGGGTCACCGGACGGCCGATCACGAGGTAATCAGCGCCGGCGGCGATGGCGTCAGCCGGCGTCATCACCCGCTGTTGATCGTCTTTGGCGCCGTGCGCCGGGCGTATGCCGGGCGTCACCAGACTGAACTGAATCCCGCATTCGCGTTTGAGCAATGCGGCCTCCTGCGCCGAGCACACGACGCCATCAAGTCCGCTCGCTTGTGCAAGCCGCGCCAGCCGCAGCGCCGCCGCGGCCGGCCCCCCCTCGATACCCACCTCCCGCATATCGTTCACGGTCATGCTCGTCAGCAGTGTGACGGCAATCAATTTCGGGTGGTGCGTGCCCGCCGCCACGGCGTCTCTGGCCGCTTCGAGCATGGCGCGGCCGCCCAGCGCATGCACGTTCAGCATCCACACGCCGAGCCGCACTGCTGCTTTGCAGGCGCCGGCGACGGTGTTTGGAATATCATGAAATTTCAGGTCAAGAAAGATCTCGAATCCGCGTTGCGTGAGTTTTTCAATCAGCGCCGGACCAGCCACGGTAAAGAGTTCCTTGCCGACCTTGAGCCGGCAGGTCTGCGGCGTAACGCGGGCGGCGAATGCCAGCGCCTCATCCGCCGACGTAAAATCGAGTGCCACGATCACGCGAGGAACTGTCACGGTGGTATTCCTTTTTCCTCCGCGCGGCGCGGCGAGTAGGTCTCCCATTCGCCGCACGCCGGGCAGTGCCAGTAATACTGGCGCGCGCGAAAGCCGCAATTGTCGCATTTGTACATCGCCAGCGTGCGCGTATGTTCATGCACGAGATTTTTCACCAGCTCCAGGTCGTGACGCCGTTGTACCGGTGCGTCGAGCAATTGCGCCTCCAGCAGCTTGTCAAGACCGAGCAGCGTCGGACTGCGCCGCATCTCGTCGCGCACCAGTTGATACGCGGGCTCCGCGCCCTGTTGCTCGAGGATGCAGGTGAACACCACGTTTAGCACGTCGAGCGACGAGTATTTATCGAGGAATCCGCGCAGCAGATTCAACCCTTCATGCGGCTTGTCGAGCAGCTTGTAGGCACCGATCAGGCGCTCCGCGACCAGCGCCAGATATTCCGGGTTCTGGGTTTCGATCCGCTTCCAGGCATCGATCGCCGCTTCATAACGATTGAGCGCGAGTTCCAGATCGCCCAGCAACACGTTCGCGCGCGCGCACAGACGGTGGTGGGTCAACGCGCGCTCCAGAAACGGGCGCGCATCGTCCGGCCGCGAATCCATGATTTCCCGGCTCGCCATTTCGCAATAAAAATTGGCGATTTCCTTCTGGTGCGACTGGCCGGTCACGACTTCCAGTTGCCGCGCAATATCGACCGCCTTTTGCCAGTCCTTCTCCTGCTCGTAAATTTCGAGCAGGTACTTCAACGCACTTTCCGCGTGCGTGCTGCCCTTCAGCTTCGCGAACAGCTCTTCCGCGCGGTCGAGCAGCCCCGCCTTCAGATAGTCCTGCGCGAGTTCGAACAAGGCGTCGAGCTTCTGCGGTTGCGGCAGGTCGGCGCGCTCGACCAGATTCTGGTGCATGCGGATCGCGCGCTCGACTTCACCGCGCCGGCGGAAGAGCGACCCGAGTGCGAAATGCAGCTCAATCGTCTGCGGCTCGACCTTTACGACCTCGATGAAGGCCTCGATCGCCTTGTCCGGCTGTTCATTCAGGAGAAAATTCAGGCCCCGGAAATACGACGTCGGCAATGCGCGCGATTCGGACAGCAAATGCTTGATATCGATGCGCGCGGCAAGCCAGCCGAGTGCAAAAAAGAGCGGCAATGCGAGTAACCACCAGTATTCGATTTCCATTTAGGGCCGAGGCGTTTTGGCGTTCAAAGCTATACCGGTTCCGCCATCACCGGCGCAACCATTGCGCGCGTCAGGCCGCGCATTTCCCGCTTGAGGCCCAGAATCTGGCGCCGCTGCCCGACGATGATGCCGAGGCTTGCCGTGACGCCGAACGCGATGCCGGTGGCGAAAAAAACCAGCAGCACGAACACCAGCGGCGCCTGCCACTCCAGGCCGAGAAAATAGCGCACGACGACGCTGTCGCTGTTCTTCACGGCAAACCCGAGCAGCAAGAGGAACACCGCGACCGCGGCCGCCGACTTGACCAGCAAGAAGAAAGTTCGCATCTCAAAAACCTCCGGCCCAACTCGCCATTTCCTCAAAATTCCGATACCGCGCGCGGGCAAAAAAAAGCGGCACTATCTTTCGATGATGCCGCACCGAGCTAACCGCAACGCGATTTACTTCTTGAAATCGACGCGTTCGCGCAATTCCTTGCCCGCCTTGAAGTGCGGCACATACTTAGCCGGCACCTGCACTTTGTCGCCCGATTTCGGGTTGCGGCCGGTGCGCGGCGGACGGTAATTCAGACCGAAACTGCCAAACCCGCGAATTTCGATGCGCTGCCCCTCGGCGAGGCTCTTACCCATCGCGTCAAGCACCACCTTAACCGCGAGCTCGGCGTCCTGGGCCACCAACTGGGGATAGCGCGCCGCCAGCTTCGCGATCAACTCGGACTTCGTCATGATCGTCCCTTAACGGTCGGTGTTGGCAGTGTCCATCTTGGCTTTGAGCAGCGCACCGAGACTGGTGGTGCCTGCATTGGCGGGTTTGTCGGATGCAATCTTCTGCATCGCCGCCGATTCGTCCGCCATGTCGCGCGCCTTGATCGACAGATTGATCGTGCGATTCTTGCGATCGATGTTGATGATCATCGCCGTTACCGCATCGCCCTCTTTCAGGTGCGTGCGGATGTCTTCAACCCGGTCGCGCGCAACTTCCGACGCGCGCAAATAACCTTCGACCTCGCCCTCGAGGGCAATCACGGCACCCTTGGGATCGATCGACTTGACGGTGCCCTTGACGATGCTGTTCTTGTCGTTGGTTGAGACAAAGCCGGTAAACGGGTCGCCATCGAGCTGCTTGATGCCGAGCGAGATACGCTCGCGCTCAACGTCGATCGACAGCACCATCGCTTCGGTCTCGTCGCCCTTCTTGTAATTGCGCACGGCTTCCTCGCCGGCCACGCTCCATGACAAGTCCGAGAGGTGCACCAGGCCGTCGATATTGCCGGGCAGACCGATGAAAACGCCGAAGTCGGTAATCGACTTGATCTGACCTTTCACCTTGTCGCCTTTTTTGGCGTTCATCGAAAATTCTTCCCACGGATTCGGCTTGCATTGCTTCATGCCGAGTGAAATCCGGCGGCGGTCCTCGTCGATTTCGAGCACCATCACTTCGACCTCGTCGCCCAACTGCACCACGCGCGACGGATGCACGTTCTTGTTGGTCCAGTCCATCTCGGACACGTGCACCAGACCTTCGATGCCCTGCTCGATTTCGACAAACGCGCCGTAGTCGGTGAGATTGCTGACCTTGCCAAACAGACGCGTGCCCTGCGGATAACGGCGCGAGAGGCCCACCCACGGGTCTTCGCCCAACTGCTTCATGCCCAGGGAAACGCGGTTTTTTTCCTGATCGAACTTGAGCACCTTGGCTTCCACTTCATCGCCGACGGCGAGCACTTCGGACGGATGCTTGACGCGACGCCATGCGAGATCGGTTATATGCAGCAAGCCGTCGATGCCGCCGAGATCGACGAATGCGCCGTAGTCGGTGATGTTCTTGACGATGCCCTTGACCACTGCGCCTTCGGTGAGACTGGACAGCAGCGCTTGGCGATCCGCGCCCTGCGACGCTTCGAGTACCGCGCGGCGCGAAACCACGACGTTGTTGCGCTTGCGGTCGAGTTTGATGACCTTGAACTCCATCACCTTGTTTTCGTACGGCGAGGTATCTTTGACCGGACGGATGTCGACCAGCGACCCCGGCAGGAAAGCGCGTATGCCGTTCACCATCACGGTGAGGCCGCCTTTGACCTTGCCATTGATCAAGCCTTCAACGACCGTGCTCTTTTCAAGCGCCTGCTCCAGATCCATCCACGCCGCCAGGCGTTTCGCCTTGTCGCGCGACAGGCGCGTTTCGCCGAAACCATCTTCCAATGCGTCGATCGCGACCTGCACGAAATCGCCGGGTTTGACTTCGATTTCGCCGCGATCGGTGCGAAATTCTTCCGCCGGAATATAGGCTTCCGACTTCAGTCCCGCGTTGACGACAACGTGATTGGCGTCGATGCGTATCACCTCGGCGGTGATGACTTCGCCGATGCGCATTTCCTTGCGGGCGAGGCTTTCCTCGAACAACGCGGCAAAAGATTCGGGTAGAGCGGGAGTGGCAACAGCGGTCATGGTCTGCACGTTAAGAACCTGAATTAAAACCCGTTATTTCAACGGGGGGCTAGTTGATCAAACGCCATCAGCCCGGCGGCTTATGGCACCCGTATTGCTGCAGCGTAGCGCGCCA
>JAYVME010000041.1:0-2615 GCA_043759115.1 Betaproteobacteria bacterium
TAAATGTAGAACGCGCCCGCGGGCACGACCGGAATGCGAAAACCGAGTTCGCGCAGGGCGGGCACCAGGAAATCGCGGCGCGCCTTGAACTCGGCGCGGCGCTCGTCGAGTATCGCGAGCGTCGCCGGCTCGAATGCAGCGAGCGCCGCATGCTGCGCGGCCGTCGGCGCCGACAGGTAAATGTTTTGCGAGAGCTTGTCGAATTCGCGCACGCAAGCCTGCGGCACCACCATCCAGCCCAAGCGCCAGCCCGTCATGTTGAAATACTTCGAGAAGCTATTGATGACGAACGCGTCGTCGTGGTGCTTCAACGCCGTCGTGTAGTCGCCTTCGTACACCAGACCGTGATAGATTTCATCAACGATGAGTGCCGCGCCGCGCTCGCGCGTTATCGCACCAATCGCGCGCAGCGACGCCTGCGGCATCAACGTGCCCGTCGGGTTCGACGGCGAGGCAACCATCACCGCTTTGGTGCGCGGCGTCCAGTGGTGCTCGACCATTTCCGGCAGCAGCTGATACGCGCTTTCGGCGCCGACCGCGATCTCCGCCGGCACCCCGCCCATCATGCGCACGAAATTGCGGTTGCACGGATAGCCGGGGTCCGCCATCAGCACTTCATCGCCGGGATCGATCAGCACGCCGATCGCCAGCAACAGCGCGCCGGAAGCGCCGGACGTGATGATGATGCGCGACGCCGGCACGTCGACGCCGTAGCGCTCGCCATAAAAGCGCGAGATCGCCGCGCGCAATTCCGGGATGCCGAGCGCGGGCGTGTAGAAGAGCTTGCCGCTCTCGATGGCGCGGATGCCGGCGTCGCAAATCGGTTGGGCGGTCGGAAAGTCCGGCTCACCGATTTCCATGTGGATGATGGTGCGCCCTGCGGCTTCGAGCTCGCGGGCGCGCGCGAGCAACTCCATCACGTGGAACGGCGCGATTTCGCTGACGCGCCGGGCAAGCGGCGGGCTTGTCACGTTGTGGCAGCCGCGAAGGCGAATCCCAACCCAAGGCGTAACCGCCGATGCACGCCGATGAACGCGGATAAAAGCCAACTGCAAGCCACAGCGGGAAAACAAACCAGAAGCATACGATTGATTCCTGTGTTTTTGAATTTATCGGCGCTCATCGGCGTACATCGGCGGTTCCCGATTATTTTTTTGGCCTGGGTTTCGCGCCGTCATCTTTCGCGGCGTTCGCGGCAACACGCCCGGCATCAAGACTCAACGGCCCCGCGCCATAGGCCATCACGTACAGCATGCCGCCCATGATCGAAAGATTTTTCATGAAATTATTAAGCTGGCCGAAGACGCTCGCCGCGTCGGAATTCCAGAAGGGATGAAAAATCACCGCCGACAGAAAAGTAAACCCGAAAAATGCCGTTGCGACCCAACGCGCCTGCCAGCCCACCACGAGCAGGATGCCGCCGCCGACTTCGAGCGCAATGGTGAGCGTCAGCAGCACGTCGGCCAGCGGCAGGCCGGCACCCGCCATGAACGCCGCGGTGCCTGCAAAGTTGCCGATTTTGCCGGCGCCCGAAATGATGAAAAGCTGCGCGAGCAGTATGCGCGCGATGAATGGCCCGTATTTCTGCACGATCTGACAAGCGTGATTCATAGTCATTCACCCCCTCTAATTACAACGCCATCCGGCGTCAGGCGATACGCTCATAATCATACCCGGCGCTCACCCACGCATCCAGCCCGCCCTCAAGCGGACGCACGCGCGTGAAGCCCCGGTCCATCAACAGGCGGGCGACACGCGCCGCGCTGGCTTCGTTGGGTCACGTACAGTACAGAATAATTTCACGATCGGGCGGCAACTCGGCGACGTGCGCATCGAGATTCGCAATATCGACGGCAATCGAGCCCGGCACGCGCCGCGGGTCGATCTCGCGCGCGGATGCGGAGCGCACGTCCACCACCACCGGCGCCAGCCCTTCTTGGATCATGCGGTAGAGTTCCGCCACGGAAACGCGCGCCATGCGCAGCACTTTGAAAAAGCGCCGGCGTTCCCACCACTTGACGGCGACGAAGAGAATAAGCGCGGTAATGATCAGCACGAGCGCATACACGCCCATTGCCGTGAGCTTCGCGAGTGCCCAGTCGATCTGGCGGTAGAACAGCATGCCCGCCCCGGCGGCCAACCCCGACCACAATGCGGCGCTGATCGCGCTGTAGGCGAGAAAAGGCCCGAGGCCTATGCGCAGCGCGCCCGCCAGCGGCGGCGCCACGGTGGCGAAGCCCGGAATGAATTTGGCGAAGATGAGCGAGGGGGCGCCCCAGCGCATGAAGCGGCTTTCCGTCTGGCGCACGCACGAATCGGGTGAAATCGAAATGCGGCACAAGAGTTGCAGGACACGCAGGCCGTAAATCCGCCCGGCCACGTACCAGATCAGATCGCCGAGCAACGAAGCCGCCACCGAAACCAGTATGATCATCGCCAACGACAGGCGCCCGCTCACGGCGAGCGCGCCCGCCACCAGCAGCGTCGGCACGGCCGGCACCGGCGCCCCGGCCTGCACCAGGAACACGTTGACGAACACCAGCAGGAATCCGTACTGCGTGAGCAGCGCGGTCAGTTGTTCCATCATGACTTGCTTTCCTGTGCGGACCCCGCCG
>JAYVME010000042.1:0-2613 GCA_043759115.1 Betaproteobacteria bacterium
GCGTGCCCGGACGATGAATAATTGATGCCGGGTTTCGTTTTCGCGTAGGCGATCAGATCTTTGGCGTTCGACGCCGGAAACGACGGATGCGCGACGAGGATCAGCGGCAGCGCGGCGACTTTGGTGATCGGCGCGAAATCCTTGAGCGGGTCGAACGGCAGTTTGCTGTACGCCGACGGATTGATCACCATCGTCGCGTCGAACGCCATCAGGAGCGTGTAGCCGTCGGGGTTTGCTTTCGCAACCATGTCGGTACCTATGTTGCCATTGGCACCGGTACGGTTGTCCACGATCACTTGCTGGCCGAAGTTGTCGCCGAGCTTTTGACCGACCGCGCGCGCCAGTGCATCGGTCGAGCCGCCGGCCGCGAACGGCACGATCAGGCGTATCGATTTGGTCGGGTAGGGCTGCGCATCGGCACCGGCGGCGATGGTCAGCAACGCAAAACCGCAGCAGGCGGCGAATGAAATTTTCAGGGCAGGGTGCATACGCTATCCTCATTTATACTTCGATACTGCGCACTCTATAGCGGGCGCGGTAGTGAGTCGGCAAGTATGGCACACGCGAACGTGAATTTTTAAAAAGGGAATGCATATGGCGGCAACGGCAGGCGCGCTGCGCGCGCGGCTCGCGGCACCGGGGTTGATCACCGCGCCGGGCGTATACGACATGATTTCGGCGCGCATCGCCGACCGCATGGGATTTCCCGCGCTGTATATGACGGGCTTCGGCGTGGTTGCGTCGCATCTGGGCCTGCCCGACGCGGGGCTCGCGACTTATTCCGATATGGTCGGGCGCGTGAACCAGATTTGCACGATTGCCAGCACGCCCTTGATTGCCGACGCGGATACCGGCTACGGCGGTTTGCTCAATGTAGCGCACACCGTGCGTGGCTATATCAAAGCGGGCGCCGCGGCGTTGCAGATCGAAGATCAGGAGTTCCCCAAGAAGTGCGGCCACACGCCGGGCCGGCGCGTCATTGCCTGCGCAGACATGGTGAAAAAAATCCGCGTCGCGGTCGAGGCGCGCGGGGCCGACGATATCCTGATCATCGCGCGCACCGATGCGCGCACCGCGCACGGCCTCGACGAGGCGCTGCGCCGCGCCGATGCGTACGCCAAAGCCGGCGCCGATATACTGTTCGTCGAATCCCCCGAGTCCGAACAGGAGATGGAAAAAATCTGCGCGAGCTTTGATCTGCCGCTCATCGCGAATATGGTCGAAGGCGGCCGCACGCCGGTGCTATCGGCACAGCGGCTGGAGCAGATTGGTTACAAGATCGCGATTTTTCCCGCCACCGGGTTTCTGGCGGCGGGCGCCGCGCTCGATTCGATCTACCAGACGCTTAAGCGCGAGGGTTCGAGCGTCAAGGTCACGGCGCCGCTGCACGAATTTTCGGAATTCGCCAAACTGATGGGATTTGAGGCGGTGTGGGACTTCGACAAGCGCCACGCGGATTAGCCGCGCCGCGGCGATTATTCCGTTGTGAGGTCAGTCGATCTGCGCACGGGAAACCCCGGCCACGTCCTCCCACTTGCTGATTTCCTTGTCCATATAGCGGGCGAAATCCTGCGGTGTGCCGCCCATCGGCTCGACGCCGATGTCGACGATACGCTTGCGAAGCCGCGCGTTTGCGGGCGCCAAATCATGACTATTTGCCGGGGCTGACCCCGCGTTATGGCACAATAGCCACTGCGAAATACGGTGCATAGCTCATGCGGGTGGCAATTCTCGGCGGCGGTACTATCGCGCGCCTCTTCCTCGAACACATCAAACGCGGCGATCTCGGCGACGCCGAAGTGGTGGCGATTGTCGGACGTAGCGAGCGCTCGCGCGGCCAACCGCTGGCGGACGAATTCGGCGTCGCGTGCGTCACGACGCTCGGCGAACTCTTAAAACACAAACCCGACGTGGTGGTGGAAGCCGCCTCGCACGAGGCGGTGCGCGAATATTGCGGGCCGCTGCTCGACGCGGGCGTCGCGGTCATCGTGCTGTCGGGCGGCGCGTTGTGCGACGATAAATTGCGCGCGCGGCTCGAAGCCAGTGCGATCAAACATGGCGCGCTGCTCTATGTGCCGTCGGGCGGGATAGGCGGACTCGACGCGCTGAAAGCGGCGTGCATTGCCGGCGTCGATCAGGTCGAAATCATTGTGTCGAAACCGGCTGCCGCCTGGAAGGGCATAGCGTACGTGGAGAAGCTGAAGATCGATCTCGCGACGCTGCGCGCGCCGGTGGTTTTATTCGACGGCTCGGCGCGCGACGGGGTGCCGCATTTTCCGGCCAACGTGAATATCGCGGCGGTACTCTCCATGGCCGGCATCGGGTTCGACCGCACGCGGCTGAAGGTGGTCGCCGACCCGACCATCAAGCACAACACGCATCAGATTTCGGTGCGCGGAAAAACCGGCAATATCAGCATCAGATTCGAAAACGTGCCCGCGCCGGACAATCCAAAAACCGCGTGGCTTGCGTGCTATAGCGCGCTGGCGGCGCTTAAACTCGCGAAGTCTCCCATCCGGTACGGCACTTGATTACGTTTCAAAATGACATGCTCCGGTTGCCATGAACACACTCTTAACCTTCAAAGGGACCTCCTTTGGAGCGTAGCGCAGG
>JAYVME010000043.1:0-2610 GCA_043759115.1 Betaproteobacteria bacterium
GGCCGAGCGTCGGGCTGTAGCAGTTGGCGGTGACGTGGCCGAGGATCGGATTGGGCAGTGGCGCGTTCGCGTCCATGACGAGTTGCGCGCCGCGCGGAATCGGCGTTGCGCCGTCGAGCGGCAGCAAGCCGACGAGTTGCTTGCGATCGGATGCAGCAAGCGCTGCGCGCCGCAGTGAACGTTTGCCGATGCAGTCTTTCTGCGCGCTCACAAGCTGCCCGAGGCCGAGATCGTCGGGCGTGGTGCGGCCGTCGAGTTCCATGCCCGCAACGTGGCCCTTCTCGATGCGCAGCACGCCCATCGCTTCGGTGCCGTACGGTGTGATGCCGAATGTTTTGCCGGCGGCGATGAGCTGTTCCCACATTGCGCGGCCGTAGTCGGCCGGCACGTTGATCTCGTACGCAAGCTCGCCCGAGAAACTGATGCGGAATACGCGTGCCGAGATGCCGGCGATCGTCGTCGTGCAATAGCCCATATAAGGCAGCGCGGTGTCGCTCCAGTCGTGTTCCGGCGCAACCGCTTGCAGCACGCGCCGTGCATCCGGCCCCGCCAGCGCCATCGCCGCCCATTGCTCGGTGATCGAGGTCAAATACACTTCAAGCTCGCGCCATTCGACCTGCGCCAGGTATTCGAGGTTCGACATAACCTTGATCGCATTGGCGGTGGTGGTGGTCATCACGTAATGCTGGGAGCCTAAGCGCGCCGTGGTGCCGTCGTCGAACACCATGCCGTCCTCGCGCAGCATCACGCCATAGCGTACCTTGCCGACGGCGAGATTTTTCCAGCGGTTGATATAGACGCGTTCGAGCAGGTCGGCGGCGTCGCGGCCCTTGATGTCGATTTTGCCCAGTGTGGAGACATCCACCAAGCCGACGTGGTTGCGCACCGCATTCACTTCCCGGTTCACCGCGTCGAGATCGGATTCGCCGGGGCGCGCATAAAATTGCGGCCGCCGCCACAGACCGGCATTGATGAACGTCGCGCCAGCCTCCGCATGCCAGGCGTCCAGCGCGGACAAGCGCAGGGGTGCGACGTGCGGCCCGCGCTCTGGTCCGGCGATTGCGCCAAACGTGACCGCAGTGTAGGGTGGACGAAACGTGGTCGTGCCGACTTCAGGTATCCGCGCATTGAGCAATTGCGCCTGGATCGCCAGCCCGTTGATGTTGGACAACTTGCCTTGATCGGTGCCCATGCCAAGCGTGGTGTAGCGTTTCAGATGCTCGACCGAGGTGTAGCCTTCGCGCGCGGCCAGCGCGATGTCCGCGGCGGTGACATCGTTCTGGAAATCGACAAAACATTTATCACGCGTGCCGCTGCGCACCTGCCACAGCGGCTTGAGCGGTGCCTGGTTGTCCGGTGAGGCAGATGGCGCGGGTGGCGGCGTGCCATTGCCGTAGCCCGCGGCGTGTGCCGCGGCTGCGCCGGCGGCAAAACCTTCGGCGAGACACGCGGCGAGCGTCAGCGCCCCGTTCGCGCCGCCCGCGGAACGCGCCGCCTGCACCGCAGCGCCGGGCACGAAGGCAGCGAGGCGTTCGTCGTAGCGGAGCACGCCTTTGGCTTGCGAATGCAAATGCACCGCCGGACTCCAGCCACCCGACATGCAGACGAGATCGCAGGCTATGGTTGTCGTTGCGCCGTGCGTGTTGCCGTCATCATCGATGGCGGCGACTTCGACCGCGCCGACGCGGCGTGTGCCGTGTACGTTTTTGATCGCGCTGCGATAGCGTGGTTCGATGCCAGCGGCGACCCCCTGCTGCGGCGCGCGGCCCATCGTTCCCGCGCGTGCGTCGATGATGGCCGCGATTTCAACACCGCTGGCTTTGAGATCGAGCGCGGCGGCATAGGCGGTGTCGTTGTTGGTGAATATCACCGCGCGCGATCCCGGCTTCACGGCATAGCGGTTGGCGTAGGTGCGCGCGGCGGAGGCGAGCATGACGCCGGGACGGTCGTTGTTGGCGAACACGAGCGGACGTTCGAGGGCGCCGGTCGCCAGCACGACTTGCCTGGCGCGCACTTTCCACAGGCGTTGCGCCGGCGCGTGCGCGGCTGAATGTTCCGCCACCGCCAGCGCGTTATGGTCGAAATAGCCGAATACCGTGCTGCGGCCAAGCAACGTAACGTCGGGCAGCGCGTTGAGTTCCGCCAGCGTGCGCTTGACCCAGTTCAGCGCGGGTGCGCTGTCAATGTCCGCGTGCTCGGCGAGCAGGCTGCCGCCGAATGCGCTGTCTTCGTCGGCGATGATCACGCGCGCGCCGGCGCGCGCCGCGGCGAGTGCGGCGGCGAGTCCCGCCGGGCCGCCGCCGGCGATGAGCACGTCGCAATGTGCGTAACGGTGCTCGTAGGTGTCGGGATCCGGCGCATCCGGCGCGCGTCCCATGCCGGCCGCTTTACGGATGAGGCTTTCGTAAGTCATCCACAGCGACGGCGGCCACATGAAAGTCTTGTAGTAAAAACCCGCCGGCAGCAGGCGCGACAGCCAGTTGTTGATGCCGCCGATATCGAAGCCGGCCGACGGCCAGCAATTCTGGCTCGCCGCAACCAGTCCGTCATACAAGCCGATTTGCGTCGCGCGCATGTTCGGCTCGGTGCGCGCGCCGGTCTCCAGTTGCA
>JAYVME010000044.1:0-2609 GCA_043759115.1 Betaproteobacteria bacterium
CCGCATCAACCGGCTGGGCGGCCGCAGCCTGAAAGACAAGTGGATATTGCAGGCGGAGCTGTTCAACGAGCTTTATCGCTGGGTGCGCGCCGAGTGGAAGAAGATCAAGCAGGCGACCAACAGCTACCGCGAAGCCGAGAAGTATTACGAGATCGTGCGCGACTTTCTGAAGGCGGCGCAGCGCGTGTGGGGCGACCCATGGGCCAATGACAGCTACAGGGTCACCAAGCCGGTGACGCTGAAGGCGCTGATCCGCGTGTGCGCGGACCTTGCGCGCGAAGATGCCGGTCCCGTCGACGGTCGCGTCAAGCGCTGGGAAGATCGTCTAAGCGTCTGGAGTGACCTGCAGAAGTCGTTCAAAGTGGAGGGGTTCTACGAGCGCTTCCCGGCCAAGGGCGAAGTTGAGCGCGTCGCACGCATACATCGCGATCTGGCGAAGGCCGCCGGCATCGAAGTAAAAAGCGCGACGAAGGCCGGCTAAGTCGCTCCGCGCGCTCTACGTCGCAACCGGGGCGCGCGCCGCTAGGCGCCGAGCTGGTCCGCGAGATCGAGAAAGTCTTGGGCGTTGACGTCGAACGCGGGCTCCGGGGTTAAATCCGGGTGTTTGCCTTTGCCGTATTCGAGCGGACGCAATACCAGCGCGGTTTTGAGGCCCTGCTGCGCGGCGTGACGCAGATCGTCTTTGTGCGCCGCCACCAACATCACTTCGGCGGGCTTGAGTCCAAGTATCTCGGCGGCGCCCAGATAGGCTTCGGGGTCCGGCTTGTAATGATGAAAAATTTCCGCCGATAAAATCAAGTCCCACGGCAGTCCGGCGTGCTTCGCCATGTTGTTGAGCAGCGCGACGTTGCCATTCGACAGCGTGGCGATGGTGAAATTTCTCTTCAGGCGTTTTAGGCCGCGCACGGCATCGGACCACGGCTTCAGGCGATGCCAGGCGCGGTTGAGATCGGTTTTCTCGTCTTCGGTGAGGGCGGTAATTTTGAACTTGACGAGAATCTGGTCGAGGATAATGCGATGCAGGTCGTCGATTTTCGTCCACGGCAACTCGCCGCTCGCCACCCGGTTCATCGCCGGCCGGTAGCCCGCGCGCCACGCATCGGCGAACTTCGCGGCATTGACGCGCAAGCCTTTCGCCTGCGCGAGCGTGCGAATTTCGCGCGCGATGCTGCCGCGCCAGTCGACCACCGTGCCGAAAACGTCGAACGTGAGCGCTTTGACTCCCGCCAGTGCGGATATCATTTGGCCGCCACGCACATGATTTCGACCATGTCGGACAGGCGTTTGTCAGGGTCGTAGCGGATAATGTCTTTGCTCATGTGATGTGCTCCACGGCGATGTTTTTGTTTACTGCGCGGCGGTGACCATGATTTCAACCAGCGTATCGGGCGTGCCGAGCCGCGTTTCGACGGTGGCGCGCGCCGGCGAATTCTTCGGATCGATCCACGCCATCCACGCTTCGTCCATGCCGGGCTTTACACGCATATCCGCTACGTAGACCACCGCGGACAAGAGGCGCGATTTGTCGCTTCCCGAGAGTTTCAGCAGCGCGTCTATCTTGGCAAGGATTTCCTCGGTCTGGCCTTTGCTCGATGCGCTGCGGTTGTCCGCCGTTGTGCCCGCAAGATAGACGACCCCGTTGTGGATCACTGCATGGCTCAGGCGGGCGTTGGATTGATGGCGTACGATGGTGCTCATGGCAAAACTCCTTGAATAAGTAAAGTGATGGAAAGGAACTGCGGATTTTTCTGGTGCTTGCGATTGTGCAATGTATGAACGTTTGCCGCAAGCGCGGCTCAATCGCGCCGGTGCGGTTACAATTAGCGCCCTGCGGAAATGCGTCGATTGCCAGGCCGCGCTGCCCACTGAATCCGGCCACGATAATCAATAAGATTCAAGCAACGAGGAAATCCGGATGATGAAAGATATTGACGTGCTGGTGAGCGAAGTCGGTCCGCGCGACGGGCTGCAGAACACGAAAGTGTTCATGCCCACCGACTACAAGAAAAAATGGATCACGGCGGCTGCCGCGGCGGGGCTGCGCGAAATCGTCGCCGAGGGCTTACCGGGCGAAGCGCTCTACGGTTATGTGCCGGCGGCGGGCATCACCAAGGGTTTTGTATCTGCGACAGGGGGCAAATAGGACATGGAGCAGCGACTGCCATTGCAAGGCATCCGCGTCGTCGAATTCGTGCACGTGATCATGGGTCCGAGTTGCGGGTTGGTACTGGGCGATCTCGGCGCGGAGGTGATCAAGGTCGAGCCGCTCGACGGCGATCACACGCGCAGGCTCACGGCGTCCGGCGCGGGTTTCTTTCCGACCTTCAACCGCAACAAGAAAAGCATCGCGGTCGATCTCAAGTCGAAAGAGGGGCGGGAGATTGTGTTGAAACTGATCAAGACTGCGGACGTCGTCACCGAAAATTTTCGCCCCGGCGCGATGGACAAGCTGAGCTTCGGCTATGACCAACTCAAGACAGCGCAGCCCGCATTGATCTACTGCTCGCTCAAGGGCTTTCTCGCCGGTCCGTACGAGAATCGCGCGGGGCTCGACGAGACCGCGCAGATGATGGGCGGACTGGCGTACATGACCGGCCCCGTCGGCAGGC
>JAYVME010000045.1:0-13651 GCA_043759115.1 Betaproteobacteria bacterium
GAGGATTGAGGATTGAGGATTGAGCCAATAAGATGGGCACGAACGCCCAAAGTTCAACCGCAGGCGGCCGGCTCAGGCCGATTCGTAAACGATCTGACCTTCGACCAGCGTGTAGCGGACTTTGCCTTTGATTTCAAGGCCGGTGTACGGCGTGTTCTTGCCCTGGCTCTTGAGAGCCGACGGCTCGACTTTCCAGTAACGCGCGGGATCGAATACGCAGAGGTCGGCGCCAACGCCCGGCGCGAGCTGGCCGGCGTTGATGCCGAGCACGCGCGCCGGATCGGACGTAATGCGCGCCAGCCCTTTGGCGAGCGGCAGCCGCGATTCCTCGATCCACTTTAACGTAAGCGGCAACAGCAGTTCGACGCCGGTGGCGCCGGTTTCGGCCTCGCCAAAGGGCAGTTGTTTGGCGTCTTCATCGACCGGCGTGTGGTCGGAACACAACGCATCGACCGTGCCGTCACCGAGTGCCGCGCGCAACGCATCGCGGTCGCGCTGGCTGCGCAAGGGCGGCGTCAGATGACAATTCGGGTCGAAATAACCGATGTCCATTTCCGACAGGTGCGCGTGATGAATCGCGATGTCGCAGCTGACCTTGAGTCCCAGCTGCTTGGCTTGGCGCACCATGTCCACACCTTCGGCGCTCGACATTCTGCACAGATGAATGCGCGCGCCGGTTTCGCGCGCGAGAAGCAGGATCGTCGACAGGGCAACCGTCTCGGCGCAGACCGGGATCGCGGCGAGTCCAAGCCGCGTGGCGACCTGGCCGTCATGCGCAACGCCGCCGCGCGCGAGCCCCGCATCCTGCGGCCGCAACCAGACCGGAAAATCGAACGTCGCCGCGTACTGCAATGCGCGCAGCAAAAGTTGCGTGTCGTTGAGCGGTGCGTCGGCGTTCGAAAACGCGACGCAACCGGCATCGGTCAGCTCGGCCATTTCGGTCAAATGCGCGCCCTTCAAGCCGAGCGTCAGCGCCCCGACCGGGTAGACGTGCGCCTGATTAAGATTGCGCGCGCGGAATTTGAGCATTTCAACCAGTCCCGGCTCATCGAGCGGAGGATCGGTGTCGGGTGGACAGGCCAGGCTCGTCACGCCGCCGGCCGCCGCCGCCTGCATTTCCGATTCGAGGGTCGCCATGTATTCAAATCCCGGCTCGCGCAGCCGCACCGCCAGATCGACCAAGCCAGGACAGACGATAAGTCCACTGGCGTCTAGCGTGCGGTTGGCGGTGTAACCGGCGGGCGCGGCACCAATGGCGACGATCTTGCCGGCGGCGATGAACACATCCTGTGTTGCGTCGGCGCCGCTGGCCGGGTCGATCAGGCGGCCGTTTTTAATATGTATTTTCATACGGTTTCAGTTTCCCGCCAGTATGCCCATGACGGCCATGCGGATCGCAATGCCGAAAGTCACCTGCGGCAGGATCACCGACTGGCTGCCGTCGGCGACATCGGAATCGATCTCCACGCCGCGGTTCATCGGTCCCGGATGCAGCACTATCGCATCCGGTTTGGCGAGCGCCAGTTTTTCCGCGGTCAGGCCGTAGAACTTGAAGAATTCCTGCGGTGATGGCACGAACGAACCCTGCATGCGCTCGTTTTGCAGCCGCAGCATCATCACCACATCGACATCCTTCAGGCCTTTGGCCATGTCGTGATAAACGTGCACGCCCAGAGTGTCGACGTTGGAGGGCAGGAGCGTCTTCGGCCCGATCACGCGCACCTCGGGCACGCCGAGCGTCGTCAACGCATGGATCTGCGAGCGCGCCACGCGCGAGTGCAGAATATCGCCGACGATCGCCACCCGCAGTTGGGTGAAGTCCTGCTTGTAGTGGCGGATGGTGAACATATCCAAGAGGCCCTGCGTCGGGTGCGCGTGGCGGCCGTCCCCGGCGTTGATGACGTGAATATCCGCGCTGACGTGGCGCGCGATCAGGTGCGGCGCACCGCTTTGAGCGTGGCGCACGATGAACATGTCGGCCTGCATCGCGGCGAGATTCGCGACGGTGTCGAGCACGGACTCGCCCTTGGATTGCGACGACACGTTGATCGCCAGATTAATCACATCGGCCGATAACCGCTTGGCGGCGATTTCGAAGGTGGTGCGCGTGCGCGTCGACGGTTCGAAAAAAAGATTGAAGATGGCCTTGCCGCGCAGCAGCGGCACTTTCTTCACTTCGCGCTGGGTGACGCCGACGAATGACTGTGCCGTGTCGAGTATCTGGCGCAGAATCTCGCCCGGCAGCCCCTCGATCGTCAGCAGATGATGCAGCTCGCCGTTTTTGTTGAGCTGCGGGTTATGGTTGAGGAACATGGCGCGATTTCTGTCCTTGTCGTCAGTCGTCGCCCAGCGCCAGGCTCAGGCGGCCCTGCGCATCGCGCTGCAACTCCACGCTTTGTTTTGCCGGCAATTCGATGGTCGCGCCGACGAATTGCGCCGTGATCGGCAGCTCGCGTCCGCCGCGATCGACGAGGGAGGCCAACCGGATGCTCGCCGGCCGGCCGTAATCGAACAGTTCGTTCATGGCCGCGCGTATGGTGCGGCCGGTATACAGTACATCGTCGATCAGTATGAGGTCGCGTCCTTCGACTTCGAACGGTATGTCCGACGGCGCAACCTTGCGTTTGAGCCCCTTATCGTGGAAGTCATCGCGGTAAAACGACACGTCCAGCGTGCCGCACGGCACCTTGAGTTTTAGCGCGTCGTGCAAGCGCTCCGCCAGCCATGCGCCACCGGTGACGATGCCGATGAGGCCGGTCTCGACCGATACGTGGGGGCGCATTTGCGTGATGAGCGCGGTGAGCAGTTGTTCGGCGTCGGGCAGCGCGCGGGCGGTCATTGCGTGGTTTCCGACAGATGCGCGAGGCGCGCCTGCTCGTCGAGATAGGCCTGCAAAATATGTTGGGCGGCGACCTGATCGATAACCGGTTTCCTTTTGTGGTTGGCGACGCCGGCCTCTGCAAGGCTCGATTCGGCAGACACCGACGTCAATCGCTCGTCGACGAGTTCGACCGGCAGATTGAAGCGTCCGCCCAGTTCGCGCGCGAACTTGCGGGCGAGACGCGACAATTCATGTTCCGCGCCGTCGAGGTGGGCGGGCAAGCCGACCACCAGCAGCGCCGGACGCCATTCTTGCACGAGCCCCGCGATTCCCGCGTAACGGTTCTTTTTGTCCGCGGCGGTGATGGTCGTCAGCGGATGCGCGATGCCGACGATGGTATCGCCGACGGCGGCGCCGACGCGCTCTTCACCAAAGTCAAATGCGAGCACTGTGGTGCCCGCGCCGCGTGGCGCGTGGCGCTGGGTGCGGGGCGCGCCGTCGTGTTGCGCCGGTGGCGCGTGCTCACGCATGGCCGGCATCCTCCGACAATGTCGCGTAATCGACGCCCAGTATCGCCATCGCCGCCGTCAGGCGTTGCGCGGGCGGCAAGTCGAACATGACGTCGTCGCGCGCAGCGACCGTCAGCCACGCGTTTTGTGCAAGTTCCTGCTCGAGCTGGCCCGGAGCCCAGCCCGCATAGCCGAGCGTAACGAGCATCTGGCGCGGACCCTCACCGCGCGCGACCGCCTGCAGGATATCCTTGGAAGTCGTGAGCCCGATCTCGGCGCTGATCGAAAGCGTGGACTGCCAGTTGCCAAGCGGACCGTGCAGCACAAAGCCGCGGTCGGTTTGCACCGGTCCGCCGAAATGCACCTGGATTAAGTCGCACTGCGTCGATGAGACCGGAATGCTCACCTGGTCAAGGAGTGCGGCAAGCGTCATGTCGATCGGGCGGTTGATCACCAGGCCCAGCGCGCCCTGCTCGTTATGCTCGCAAATGTAGGTCAGGCTCTTGGAAAAATGCGGATCTGCCATGTTGGGCATGGCGATCAGGAAGTGGTGCGTGAGATTCACCGATTGCATTTTAGGATATCTAGTTCAGCCTGCCTCGTGCCGGACAATCAAACCGGCGCTATTGTAAACGCGCGGGCGTCCGTTCACAATCGTTTCGTCCAGCCAGCGCCTGCCGGGCCGGGGTCTGGGCGAAACGCGGAAAGCATAATTGACTTACAACATCTCCCTGGTAT
Organism: Betaproteobacteria bacterium; assembly: GCA_043759115.1. Classification (GTDB taxonomy): domain Bacteria; phylum Pseudomonadota; class Gammaproteobacteria; order Burkholderiales; family SG8-41; genus PALSA-1004. Next base: position 4,069 of record JAYVME010000045.1, read on the forward strand.
GGTTCAGGCGCGACTTGCGCTGCTTCGATCATGCCGCGCTCCATGCCGCCCTGACCCGCAGCCGGCGCGTTTACTGCGCCTTTGTGTTCGATCGCGAAATTCTCGACCGCCTGCCCGGCCGGGACGACCGGCGGGTCGAGTTTATCTGGCACAGCGTGCGCGAATTGCAGCAGGAACTCGGCCGCCATGGCGGCGGCCTCACCGTGGTGCATGGTCGTGCGGGCGAGGAAATTCCCGCGTTGGCGGCGCGGCTCAAGGCCGACGCGGTATTCGCCAATCACGATTACGAGCCGCCGGCGGTCGCCCGTGACGCCGCGGTGAGCGCTGCGCTCGTCCGCGACGGCGTGCGCTTCATCACCTCCAAAGATCAGGTGATATTCGAGAAAGACGAGGTTCTGACCCAGGACGGCCGGCCGTTCAGCGTATTTACGCCGTACAAGAACGCATGGCTCAAGCGCCTTGACGGGTTTTTCATGCAGGCGTATCCGGTCGAAAAATACTTCAACCGGCTAGCACCCCCCGCTGACACGGCCATGCCCGCGCTGGCGGACATCGGGTTTCGCACGACGAATCTGCTCGATCTGGGCATACCGCCCGGGATGTCGGGCGCGAAGAAGCTCTTTGCCGGATTCAAAAAACGCATGGCGGACTATCACGAGCGGCGCGATTTTCCGGCGCTGAAAGGCCCCTCGTACTTGTCGGTGCATTTGCGTTTCGGCACGATCTCGATCCGCGCGCTGGCGCGCGAGGCGTGGCAGGCCGCGAATCGCGGCGCCGCGGTATGGTTGTCGGAGCTCATCTGGCGCGATTTCTATTTCATGATTTTGCATCACCATCCGCACGTGGCGACGCAGGCATTCCGCCCCGAGTACGCCGCACTGCGGTTTGCCAATGATAAACGGCTCTATAAGGCCTGGTGCGACGCGCGCACCGGCTATCCGCTCGTCGATGCGGCGATGCGTCAGTTGAACCAGACGGGCTACATGCATAACCGCTTGCGCATGGTGGTGGCGTCATTCCTGGTAAAGGATTTGCACGTCGACTGGCGGTGGGGCGAGAAATATTTCGCCGACCAGTTGAACGACTTTGATCTCGCCGCCAATAACGGCGGCTGGCAGTGGGCGGCGTCGACCGGCTGCGACGCGCAGCCGTACTTCCGCATTTTCAATCCAGTCACCCAGTCGCAGAAGTTCGACGCGCAGGGAAAATTCATCCGCCAATACGCACCCGAACTCGCCCGTTGCGACGACAAATTCATCCATGCGCCATGGTTGATGAGCGCCGACCAGCAGGTGCAAGCGGGGGTGGTGATCGGCCGCGACTATCCGGCGCCGATTGTCGATCATGCCGCGGCGCGCGGCGTCACGCTCGAACTCTACGCGCGGGCGAAAAACGGCTGATTGAGATGACGTTAACGAGTTGGTGTAACTAACGACGCCAGAATGCCGGCGTGAAAATGATCAGCAGCGCGAAGAGTTCGAGCCGCCCGAGCAGCATCGCAATCGTGCACACCCAGGTCTGGAAATCGGTCAGCACGGCGTACGTCGTCGCCGGGCCGACTTGATTCAAGCCGGGGCCGGTGTTGTTGATGCTGGCGATTACCGCCGAGAAAGCGCTGATCGCGTCCAGCCCGGTCGCCACCAGCAGAAGCGTCATCGTGATTACGCAAGCGCCGTAAATCGACATGAACGCGAGCACGGCGAACACAATCTGGTTGGGCACCACCGCGCCGGCGAGTTTGACCGGCACTTGCGCGTGGGGGTGAACGAGCTTCACCATTTCGCGCAAACCCTGCCGCACCAGCAGCAGCGCGCGTATCATCTTGATGCCACCGCCGGTCGAGCCCGAGCACGACGCGAAGCAGCATAGAAAAAGCATCCACAGCGGGGCGAAAATCGGCCACAGGTTGTAATCGGTGTTGGAGTAACCGGTCGTTGTCGCGATCGACACGGTATTGAAGGAAGCGAAGCGCAGCGCCGTCATGAAATCCGGGTAAACACCGGTCGCCCGCAGGTAGAACGCGATCATCACGCAGCTCGCCAGCGTGATCAGCACAAACATGCCGGCCTCGGGGTCCATCCGATAGGGCCGCGCGCTGCGCGTGCGGCAGACCTGGAAATGGGTTGCGAAATTGATGCCGGAGATGAGCATGAACACGATCGTCACACCTTCGATCAGCGGTGAATTAAAAAAACCGTAACTCGCATCATGGGTGGAAAAGCCGCCGAGTCCCATGGTCGTGAAGGCGTGGGTGATCGCATCGAACCACGACATGCCGGCCCACCGGTAGGCACTCAGGCAGGCGAGCGTGATGCCCGCGTACACCAGCCACAGCCCTTTCGCCGTTTCGGTGATGCGCGGCGTCAATTTGGCGTCCTTCATCGGGCCCGGGGTTTCCGCCTTGTAGAGTTGCATGCCGCCGACACCCAATAACGGCAGAATCGCGACGGCGAGCACGATCAGCCCCATGCCGCCCAGCCACACCAGTTCGCACCGCCAGAAATTAATCGACGGTGGCAACCGGTCGAGATTCGCCAGCACGGTCGCGCCGGTGGTGGTGATGCCGGACACGGTTTCGAAGTAGGCATCGGTAAAACTCAGGTCGTGGATGTAAAACATCAACGGCAGCGTGGCGAACGCCGGCAGCATGGTCCACACCAGAAACACCAGCAAAAAACCGTCGCGCGGCTGCAACTCGCGCCGCTGGTGCATGGTGGTCAACCGCATCAATACGCCGGCGCCGAAGGTGATGACGATGGATTCGCCGTACGTCAACAGCGCGGCGTCGTTATAAATGGCGGAGACGACCAGTGGCGCCGCCATGGTCAGCGCGAAGATCATCACCACCGTGCTGAACACGTTGACGACCGGCGCGATGCGCAGTACGGCGGCGGGTAGCATGGTGGGGATATCGCGCGGCGGCCCGGGTGGCGGTTATCAGAGAAAACCGACGCTGACCTGAAACAGTTTTTCGACTTTCGACACCATGCTCTTATTGACGACAAACACGATGACATGATCGTCGGGTTCGATCACGGTGTCATGATGCGCGATGATCACCTGCGCATTGTGCGGTACCGCGACCGCATCGGCGTCGTGTCCGGCCGGCGGCGGTTCCCGCTTGCGCACGATGGCGCCGATGGTAGTGCCCTTGGGCAGGTTGATCTCTTCGACGCGCCGGCCGACCACCTGCGAGGACTTGTAGTCGCCGTGCGCGATGAGCTCAAGCGCCTCCGCAGCACCCCGCCGCAGGCTGTGCACCGCGACGCAATCGCCGCGGCGCACGCGCGCGAGCAACGTGCCGATCACCGCCTGCGCCGGCGAAATCGCAATGTCGATCTGCCCGGCCTGCAGCAGATTCACGTAGGCGCTGCGGTTGATCAGCGCCACCACTTTGCGCGCGCCCATGCGCTTGGCGAGCAGCGCCGACATGATGTTGTTTTCGTCGTCGTTGGTCACCGCGCAATACAGATCCATCTCGCCGACGTTCTCGGATTCGAGCAGTTCCTCGTCGGTGACATCCCCGGCGAGCACCAGTGCGCGGCCAAGGTCCGCGGCCAGCCGCTCGGCGTTCGCCTTGCTGTGCTCGATGATCTTGACCTGGTAATTTGCTTCGAGCGCTTGCGCGAGACGGCGGCCGATATTGCCGCCGCCGCCTATCATCACGCGCTTGATGGGCTTGTCCATGCGCCGCAGTTCGCGCAGCGCGCCGCGGATGTTCTCGGTCGCGGCGATAAAGAACACCTCGTCGCCGGCCTCGATCACGGTATGGCCTTCCGGGACGATGGGCGCATCCTGGCGGAAAATCGCCGCCACGCGCGTCTCGACGTTCGGCATATGGCGGCGGATTTCCTGCAATTCATGCCCGACCAGCGGCCCGCCATGAAACGCGCGCACCGCCACCAGGCTGACCTTGCCGTCGGCGAATTCGAGCACCTGCAGGGCCTCCGGAAACTCGATCAGTTTGACGATGTAATCGGTGATGATCTGTTCCGGGCAGATTGCATGGTCGACAGCAAAGCTGTCGTCGGTGAATATCTCGGGGTGTGAAAGGTAGTCGGCGGCGCGTATGCGCGCGATGCGCGTGGGCGTATTGAAGAGCTTTGCCGCGAGCTTGCACGCCACGAGATTGGTCTCGTCGCTGCGCGTGACTGCAAAAATAAGATCCGCGTCGTCGGCGCCGGCGTTGGTCAGCACGGACGGGTGCGCCGCATTGCCGACGACGGTGCGCAGATCGAGACGGTCCTGCAATACTTTGAGGCGGACCGGATCGGTGTCGACGATGGTGATGTCGTTCGCCTCGGAGCACAGGGCTTCCGCCACCGAGCCTCCGACCTGACCCGCGCCAAGGATGATGATTTTCAATCGGGCGGTCTCCGCCGACAAGCCGTGGAAAAAGCGCGATTCTAGTCCTGTTTGCAGTGCGGGTAAAACGCCGGATGCCGCAAACCGCTGTGGCATAATCAATTCATGCGGCGCGCCACCAGCCAACATCCGCGCATTCACGTCCCGTCCGCACTTGCGCCCGGCGCGCTGCTGTCGTTGTCGTCAGCCGCCGCGCACCATCTGTCGCGCGTGCTGCGCGCCGGGATCGGCGATGACGTCGTGGTGTTCAATGACGGCGTTGAATTCGCCGCCACCATCGCCCGCATTGACAAGCATGGTGTCGCGGTCAAGCTCGACGCCGGGGTTGCGGTCGAACGCGAAAGCCCGCTCCCGTGCCTGCTGGCACAGGCCATATCGAGCGGCGAGCGCATGGACATCACTTTGCAGAAGGCGGTCGAGCTTGGCATCCGCGCGGCGCAGCCGCTGTACAGCGAGCGCAGCGTCGTGCGGCTCGATGCCGAGCGCACCATCAAGCGCGTCGAGCATTGGCGGCAGGTGATGATTTCCGCTTGCGAGCAATGCGGGCGCAATGTTATTCCGGGTGTCGTGTCGCCACAGCCGGTCCTGGCCTGGCTGGGCGCGCTGCCGGCGCCGCGCGACGACGAATTGCGCATCCTGCTCTCGCCGCATGCGGGCACGCGACTCGCTGAATTGCCGCCGCCCGCGACGGTGACGCTATTGGCGGGGCCGGAGGGTGGATTCACCGAAGCCGAAGCCGCTGTGGCGCAGCAACGCGGTTTTATCGCAGTGCACCTCGGGCCACGCGTGTTGCGCACTGAAACCGCCGCGCTCGCGGCGCTTGCGGCGATCAATACGCTATGGGGGGATTTTTAGGGTTGCCGGCAATCGCCCTACCGATTGAGCGACTCCAGCGAGCACGGGAATCCTGAATTCCGGCTTCCCGCAATTCTCAAACCGCTACTTTGCGCAGCCGCAGCGCGTTGCCGATCACCGATACCGAACTCAGGCTCATGGCGGCGCTGGCGATCATCGGGCTCAGCAGAATGCCGAAGAACGGATACAGAATTCCCATCGCGACAGGTACGCCGAGGAAGTTGTACACAAAAGCAAAAAACAGGTTCTGGCGGATGTTCTTCATCGTGCTCTGACTTAAAAGCCGCGCTTTGGCGATGCCGCGCAAGTCGCCTTTCACGAGCACCACGCGCGCGCTGTTCATCGCCACGTCGGTGCCGGTGCCCATCGCGATACCGACGTTGGCCGCGGCGAGTGCCGGCGCGTCGTTGACGCCGTCGCCAGCCATGGCAACGATCCGGCCCTGCTTTTGCAGCGCCTGCACCTCTTTGTATTTATCTTCCGGCATGACTTCGGCCTTGACCTCATCCAGTCCCAGTTGTTTGGCCACAGCCGCCGCCGTCGTGGCATTGTCGCCGGTGAGCACGACGATGCGCAGGCCGGATGCACGCAGTTGGCTGATTGCCTCGAGCGTGGTGGCTTTGATCGGATCGGCGACGCTGATGAGTCCGGCCAGTCGATTATCGATACCGACGAACATGACGGTTTGGCCCAGTTCGCGCAGGCGTTGCGCCTCGGTCTCGATGGGCGCTGCATCGATGCCCGCATCCTGCATCAGCCGCAGATTGCCGAGCAATGTCAGTTTGCCGCCGATGTGGCCGCGCACGCCTTTGCCGGTCACCGACTCGAACTCTCCAACCGGTGGCAGCGCGGATTTTTGTTCCTGGGCGTAATTCACGATGGCTTGCGCCAAAGGATGCTCGCTCATTTTCTCCAGCGCGGCGGCGTGCGCGAGCACTTCGGTATCGGTGAAGCCGGCGGCAGCGACCACCTTTTGCACCTTGGGCGCCCCTTCGGTGAGCGTGCCGGTCTTGTCCACCACCAGAGTGTCCACTTTCTCCATGAGTTCGAGCGCCTCCGCGTCCTTGATCAGCACGCCTTCCCCGGCGCCGCGACCGATCCCGACCATAATCGAAATCGGCGTGGCGAGCCCCAGCGCGCAGGGGCAGGCGATGATGAGAACGGACACCGCTACCACCAGCGCGTTGGCCAGCGCCGGGGGCGGGCCGATTAAGGCCCACACCGCGAAAGCAATCACCGCCGCCGCGATGACTCCGGGAACGAACCAGCCGGACACTTTATCCGCCAGCTTTTGAATCGGCGCGCGCGAGCGGCTCGCTTCGTTCACCATGTGCACGATCTGCGAGAGCAAAGTGTCGGCGCCGACTTTCTCCGCGCGCAACAGGAACGAGCCGAGCTGGTTGACGGTGCCAGCCGTCACTTTGCTGCCCGGCTTTTTCTCGGCCGGGATCGGCTCGCCGGTGATCATCGATTCATCGATATTCGACCGGCCCTCGGTGACTTCGCCATCCACCGGCACTTTGGTACCGGCTTTCACGCGCAGAATATCGCCGACGTGAACGTCGGCCAGCGGAACTTCTTCCTCGCCGCCGCCGGTTGTCACGCGTATTGCCGTGTTCGGCGCGAGGGCGAGCAGTGACTTGATCGCGCTATTGGTTTGCGAACGCGCGCGCAGTTCCAGCACCTGCCCCATCAGAACCAGCGTGACGATGACGGCGGCCGCCTCGAAGTACAGCGGAACCATGCCGTTCATCTTGAATGCTTCCGGCAGCAGCGCCGGAAACAGCAGGCCCGCGAGGCTGAACAGATAGGCGGCTGCCGTGCCTATCCCGATCAGGCTGAACATATTGAGATTCCATGTTTTAAATGACGCCCAGGCGCGCACGAAGAACGGCCAGCCGCCCCACAGCACGACGGGTGTCGCCAACACGGCTTGCAGCCAGTTGAATGCGTTCGCGCTCAACATATGATGCAGGTTGAGCCCCGGCACAAACTCGCTCATGGTGATCACGAGCAGCGGCAGCGTCAGCACGCCGCTGACCCAGAGGCGCCGCGTCATGTCGCGAAGTTCGGAGGTGTCTTCGGTGGCGGTCGCTAATAGCGGCTCCAGCGCCATGCCGCACTTCGGGCAGCTGCCCGGGCCCACCTGGCGTATTTCCGGATGCATCGGGCACGTGTAGATAGTGCCCGGCGGTATCGCAACCGTGTCGTTAGCGGATGTTTTTAGCGCCGGCGGAACGTGATGATGCGCATGTTCGGCGTGCTTCGTATCAGAGTCGGCAGACGACGCACCGCTGTACGCGGCCGGATTGGCGTCGAATTTCCTTTTGCATCCCGCGCCGCAAAAGAAATATTTGTTGCCGGCGAACTCACTGCGGTTTTTTGCCGTCTGCTCGTCGACCTGCATGCCACATACCGGATCAGTTGCCATCGGCTTACCTCGATTCGTTAATATAAACTGCCGGGCGCAATGCGCCAGGATTAAAGCCGCGGCGGCGGCGCAATGTTTCCACCGCGGTTAGACAGAGCGCAAGCCAGGCAATTCCCGCCGCCATCGCCGCCAATACATCGCTCAAGTAATGCGCCCCGAGATACATCCGGCTTAGCGCGACCACGAAAACGAGGAGGATCGTCAAGGTTGCTATAACAAATCGCCACCGCCACGATGCGATTTTTAGTATCAGATAGACAGCCATGAAGCCATAAATAATCGTTGCCATCATGACGTGTCCGCTGGGAAAACCGGGGTCTGTCAATGCCATTAACGGATCCGCCCATCCGGGCCTTGCTCTGGCGAACAAATTCTTCAACAGGACGTTGAGGAGGATGCCGCCGGCAACGACTGACACAAGTCCCAATAGCCAGTACCACAGTCGCTTCCAGAGAAAAATGCAGCTCATGAGCACGCACAGAATGCTGACGGTGGTGATCGACGCAAGCGCCGACACCCATTGCATTTGCTTGGTGAACCCCGGAGTTGCGTGCAAACGAAACCATTCCGAGATGAGTGCGTCGACCAGGATAAGCGGGTCGCCCGTGATCAAGTCTTCGGAGATGCCGCCAAACAGCCACGCCGCTCCGGCCAGAACTACGGCGCCCATAGTGAGATGCAGACCAAACACGTCGTCGGGCGACAGCCGCGCCTGTACGAACGAAAACTGTCGGGGAAAACGGCGTTGCAAGAAATGCTTGAGCTTAGCGGCGATCACGTTTTGAGTTTAAATCATCGACGGGGCTTTGCGAGCTTTGCCGGCCGAACAGCGCCGGCGCCAGCATTCGATAGGCCCCCACCATCACTGGCGGCAAGACCAGCCACTGCGACAGCGGGGAAAGACCAATCCCGAAAATCATCGGCATGTCCGCCGTATAGCCCCAGTTGCCGGCGCGATACACGTTGTACCATTCGCTCCATGCGGTAAAAGCCACCGCGCCGATCACGACCATTACGCTGCCCGTCCACGGGCGCGATTGACCGCGTAGTACAACACCGGGATCACGACCAGCGTCAACAGCGTCGAGACCAGAATCCCGAACACCAGCGCGATCGCGAGCCCGTTGAAAATCGGGTCGTCGATAATGAACAGCGCCCCCAGCATCGCCGCAAGCCCGGTGAGCGCGATCGGCTTGGCGCGCGCCGCGGCGGCGTCGACGATCGCCTGCGCGAACGGCACGCCGCGCGCAACCTGCAGGTTGGCGAAGTCGACGAGCAGGATCGAGTTGCGCACGATGATGCCGGCGAGCGCGATCATCCCGATCATCGAGGTCGCGGTAAACGGCTGGCCGAGCAGCGCATGGCCCGGCATTACGCCGATGAGGGTGAGCGGAATCGGCGCCATGATCACGAGCGGCGTCACGTACGAGCCGAACTGCGCGACGATGAGCAAATAGATCATCAGCAGCCCGGCGCCGTAGGCAATGCCCATGTCGCGGAACGTCTCATAGGTGATCTGCCACTCTCCGTCCCACTTGAGCGCGTAGCCACGGTACGGATCCGAAGGCGGCGTGATGAAGTGCTCGGTGAGCGTGCCGCCGTTCGGCACGGGGAGCGCCGCGACCTTACCGCGCGCACCGAACATCCCGTACAGCGGGCTGTCGGTCGAGCCCGCCATGTCGGCGACGACGTAAGTCACCGGCAGCAGATCCTTGTGGTAGATCGTCTTTTCGCGCTGGGCCGGGAGCACCTCGACGAGCTCGGACAGCGGGACGTTGTCGCCCGCGGTCGATTTCACCGTCAGCGCGAGCAGCGGATCGAGCCGGCCCTGCCGCTCCGCCGGCAGCGTGATGCGCACCGGTACGCCGTACTTCGACTGGCCGTCGTGCAGCGTGGTGACGTCGTCGCCGGCGAGCGCGGCCCTCAGCGCAA
>JAYVME010000046.1:0-13639 GCA_043759115.1 Betaproteobacteria bacterium
CCGGCGTGTTGTGCGCGATGGGCGTGCTCGTCAACGACCTGCAGGCGGACTTTAGCCGCACGCGCATGACCGGCGAACGCGCTTCCGATGGCATTGCCGGCGTCGACAGCGTTTATCGGGAACTCGAAGACAAAGCGCGGGCGGCGTTTGCCCGGCAGCAACCCGATGTCACGCAACTCAATTTATTGCGCACGGCCGATGCGCGCTATGCGGGGCAGAATCACGAGCTGACGGTCGAGGTGCCGGCGGGCAGATTCGACGACGCCGCGCTCGCTGCCACGAAATCGAATTTTCATGCGGCGCACCGCGAGATGTTCGGCTACGACTCACCGGACAAGCTGCTCGAACTAGTGACATTCCGCGTGCGCGCGCGCATGCCGGTGGGGCGCGCCGATTTCGCGCGAACGCAAACGAGTGCGCGCTCGGGCGCGCTCGCGCCAGCTGCAACACGCAAGGTGTATTTCGACGATGGCGGTTTCGTCGACTGTCCCGTTTACGAACGCGACGCACTGCGTCCCGGCGATGCGTTCAAAGGCCCTGCCATCGTCGAGCAGATGGACTGCACGACGGTAATCCCGCCCGACTTCGGCGCGCGGGTCGACGAACAACTCAATCTCCTGCTGCAATTGTCTTAGCAGCCTGATGCAAACGCCCCCGTATTCCCCGTCATTCCCGCGAAGGCGGGAATCCAGACTAAAAAACCTGGGTCCCCGCCTTCGCGAGGACGACGAAACATAGTGACGTAAAGGTCAATAAGCATGGCGCACGCCCAGCTGGAAATCATCGCGAGTGCATTCGAAGCGGCGACGCACGAAATGGCGGCGAGTCTGGTACGCACTGCTTTTTCGCCGAACATCAAGGAGCGTGCCGACTGCTCGACCGCGATCTGTGATGCGGGCGGACGCGCGCTGTCGTTGATGACCAATGCGCCCGCGCATCTCGGCTCGACGCTGCGTCTCGTGACGGCCATCCTCAAGCGCTTTCCGGTTGAGACGCTGAAGCCGGGAGATGCTTTTCTGGCGAACGATCCCTATATCGTCGGCGTCACGCACTTGAACGATTGCACGGTCGCGACGCCGATTTTCCACGCTGGACGTCTTGTCGCGTTTGCCGCGGCGGTCGCGCATCATTCGGACGTCGGCGGCCGCGTGCCCGGCAGTGAAGCGGGCGACAGCGTGAGTATTTACCAGGAAGGCATCCGCGTGCCGCCGGTGCAGATCTATGCGGCGGGTAAGCCGCGCGCCGACGTGCTCGAAATGTTCATGCTCAATTCGCGCATGCCGCACTACAGCGAAGGCGATCTCATGGCGCAAATGGCGTCCTGCGCGCGCGGCACTGCGCGGGTGCAGGAGCTGTTCGCAAAATACGGTTTTGAAGCCATGCTGCTGCGCATCGACGAGATGCTCGATGCCACCGAACGGCGCGTGCGCAGCCGCATACGCAGCGAATTGAAAGAGGGCGTTTATTCCGCGGTCGACTGGCTGGATGAGGACGGCGTGAGCGGCGCCCGCATCAAGCTCGCCGTCAAGCTCAGGGTCAGGGACGGCCACCTCACGGTCGACCTGTCGGAATGCTCGCCGCAGATCGCCAGCGGCAAAAATGTGCCGCTCACGCATTCGTTCGCGACGGCGTACTTCTGCCTGAAGTCCGTGGTGGACCCGTTCGTGCCGACCAACGAAGGGCTTTACCGCGCCGTGTCGGTGATTGCGCCGGAGGGGTTGGTGGTGAACCCGGCGGCGCCGGCCGCGGTGAGTTCGCGCAACATGACGTCGATGATACTCGCCGAGGCTTTGAACAACGCTTTGGGACAGGCCGCTCCAACGCGCAGCGTGGCAGCGGGCGGACCGGGGCAGGGCTGCATCAGCGCCGGGAGCGACCCGCTGAACGGGCGCTACTTCATCAATTACGAAAATCTGGCCGGCGGGCAGGGCGCGCGTTGCAATGCGGATGGCATGGACGTTGTGATGATCAACATGACGAACACCTCGAATCTGCCGATCGAGGCGATGGAGATGGAATTTCCCGTGCGCATCGAACGCTACGAACTGGTGACCGATTCGGGCGGCGCCGGAAAATACCGTGGCGGCCTCGGCATTCTGCGCGACATGCGCGTGCTCGCCGACAATGCCAGTGTGTCATTGCGCAGTTCGCGCCAGAAATTTCCCGCACCGGGTATGGCGGGCGGCAAGCCCGGCGGGCTCGGCACATTCCTGCGCAATCCCGGCACGCCGGGCGAAATACGGTTGGCGATGACAACTTCGGGCACACCGCTCGCCAACGGCGACGTCTTGCGCGTGGTCTCGCCGGGCGGCGGCGGTTACGGCGATCCGCGCGACCGCGATCCCGCGGCGGTGAAACGCGATCTTATCGAAGGCAAGATATCAGCCGCGGCGGCGCGGGAGATTTACGGCGGAGATGACTGAGTATTGATCTGGGGTCATGACCGTCGGCGACACGTTCGTCGGGACGATGGAAGGCTGTGCGCGCATTCTGCAGGAGGGCGTGCGCAACGGCGGAGATGCGCGAGTTTATTGCGAGGATGTTGTTGCGCGTCATCTACTCCGATGCGCAAACCGACGGCAAATAGCCCGCACTGCGACCGCTGATACGCGCTATTCCAGACGGATGTTCGCCTCCTTGATGACTTTCGCGTAGGTGGCGAGTTCTTCCTTGATCAGCTTGCCGAACTCCTCCGGCGTACTGGCGACGATCTCGTTGCCGCCTTGGGTCGCCAGGCGATCGACTACGTCCGGCATCCTGAGCGCTTTCGCGGTTTCCTGGTAAAGCCGGTCGATGATGACGCGCGGGGTGCCGGCGGGCGCGAATATGGATTGCCACGCAGTCACCTTGAATCCCGAGTATCCGGCTTCTACGAGGGTCGGAGTGTCAGGCGCCTGCGGCGCGCGCTTCTCCCCAGTGACCGCGAGCGCCCGGACTTTTCCCGCCTTGAGCTGAGGCACTGTAGTGACAATGGTGTCGAACATCATCGAGATCTGACCGGCGAGCGTATCGGTCAGCGCGGGCGCACTGCCTTTGAATGGCACGTGGACGATATCGATGCGCGCCGCGCGTTTGAACATTTCTCCGGCGAGATGATTCGAGCCGCCGTTGCCCGACGAGCCGTACTGCAGCTGCCCCGGACGCGATCGCGCAAGCTTCACGAGCTCGGCCACCGATCGTGCAGGCACCGATGGATGCACGATCAGGATGTACTGATAAAGCGTTCCCTGTGTCACGGGAGCGAAATCCTTGAGCGTGTCGTACGGCAATCGGGTGTAGAGGCTCGGGTTGAGCACCATGGGCGCCGCAGCGCCCATCAATATCATGTAGCCATCAGGCGGCGCCTTGGCAACCTGTTCGGTACCGATGATGCCGTTGGCGCCCGGCCGGTTCACGACGACCACCTGCTGTCCGAGTCCGTCGCTCAGTTTCTGCGCGACAACGCGCGCGAAAATATCGCCGGCGCCCGACGCGGGAAAGGGCACCATGAACTGTATCGGCTTCTGCGGGTACGCCTGAGCGCAGGTGAGAGCAGGTGCAACGCACGCCGCAGCGAGCCCGATCCAGGTCCAGCTTTTCATTGTCGTCCTCATAACATCCTCCTGTTGATGCGTTAGCGCTGCGGCAAAAGCTCGTCCCAGTCCTGCGGCAGCGTGATCTGACGGCTCACCGGCGGCCCCTGCGTATGATTGCTGCAGTAACACTTCGACTGATTGCGGCCGGGATCCCCGGCGATGACGATCCCGATCGACTCGGGATTCAGGAACACGCGCACGCGCCGTTTCGGATCGTCCGACGCGCAATACTCCGGCGGCAGCAGACCTTTCGCAACGTGATCGCGTAATTTAAAGCCGGTCAAGCCGATGTAGTAGGCATAGCGCTCTGCGTCATCGGCAGCGATCCAGATGTTATCGTACAAGTACTGCCGGATGCTGGTTTTGGTCCAGCCGTGGTCGGCGAATACTTTCGCGATACTCGGACCCATCACGATCAGTGGATTGTTTTTCGCGTACGCCATCGCGACGGGCGACCAGTAGCCGCAGCTCTGCCCAACGACTTCGGCGAGCACGCGCGCATGCTCCAGCGGATCATCGCTGCCGGTATAGAGCGGCGGGCTTACGCTCACCACGCTTTGCACGGTCACGATGTTGTCGCCCGGTTTGAAGCCGCGATCAGCGGAGTACGGCAACCAGCCGATGTCGCTGCATGCCTCCTCGTTTTCGGCCAGCGCCACGAAAAAGTTCTGTGCAATGCTGCCTTTGTCGCCGGCACCGGGCGCGAAGCGAAAACCCGCCATGTTGCGCAGGATCAAACGCAGGAAACGGCCGACCGTGCTGTTCGCGCGACGTCCGATGCGCATCACGCTCGCGCCGCTGTTGAAGTCGAGTTGCTTCGAAATTGGACCGCTCACGGTTATGAGCGGCTCCCAACCCGGCGTGGAACCGGCATCCTGCAGTCTGAACTCGGGATCGGTGACAGCTTCGACCACTGCAATGAGCAGCGGCATATATTCAGGCCGGCACCCCGCCATGACGCCGGTCGCCGCAATGTTCCACACGGTCGCTTCGCGGTTATCGGGCGGGCAGACGCCGATGACCTCGTCGGGCGCGCGGTCGGTAAAGCGCAGGAAGCGTTCGACATGCGCAATCGTCGGCGGAAAGACGGGCAGGCCATCGGTCCACATCGCATCATAGAAGTGGTCGTTGACTTCCTCGAGCGCGCCACGGAATACGATTTCTCGAGGCGCTGGCTCGCGGGCCGCGGCCTCTTTGCGCTCACTTGCGCGTGTTGATGTCAGCCCCTCGATGATTTGCGGCAGCAGGTCGTCCGCGACTTTGCGCCGCAGCTCTTCGCTGCCGTCGACCATCGGCGTGCCCGGATAGTGGGCGATTTTCAGATCGTCGATACCGAGCCCGCGTGCGACCATTTCAGCCTGTTTCAAAAAGCCGGTCGATACGATAGACACTACAGGATACCCGGCTCGCTCCAACGCTGCACTCGCCCGCAACACGGCGGGCGTGCAGGCGCCTCAGGCGCCTACCCCTGAGATCACGGCATCGACTTCGTGTTTGCGAAAGAGCGCCGGCATGTCGGCCAGCACCTGTATCTGATTTACGCCGTGCGTGTCCCCGAACGTGTCGTACTCGATAATGCGCACCCGCGGATATTTCTTCTTCAGCGCTGCACGTATCGCCGGAAAAATTTCCTCGCCGCGGAACACGCGGTCCCACACTTCGGCAATGGTTTTGCCGTTGAGGTCAGCGAGACCTGGATTCAAATCCCGCTTGTCCCAATGCGACTTGCCTAGCGGCCACACAACTTCGTATACCGATTCTTGCTGGTTCATGGAGCATGCTCCTCGATGGTGGTTCCCGATGGTTGGCAACTGAGTTGCGGCTATGCGACAGGCGCGCCTTTGCTCTTTTGAGCGCGGGCCGTTGCGGTCACTCTTTGCTGTATTGCGAGGTGCGCCTGCAGCTCGCGCCATCCAGCGTAGATGTGTTCGCGCAGTTCACTTACGACCGCTTTTCTGTCGCCCGCATTCAAGGCTTTCAGCAGGCGACGATGTTCCGCCGCGGCGCGGCCCATCCTTCCGCCGATCAGGTTGATGAGATCAAAGGGGTATTTCGCCCAGAGCACCTGAACGAAGTGCAGCGTCTGCGGCAGTCCGGCGAGCGCGTAGAGCTGCCGATGAAAGCGATAGTTGAGCGCGCGCACGGCTTCACGGTCCTTGCGCGCCTCGGCGTCCTCGAACTCGCGCTGCAGCCTACCGAGCTCGGCGTAATTCTCCGGCGTCATGCGCTCCATCGCCGCCAGCACCAGGCGGCCTTCCAGCAGCGTGCGCAAATCATTGATCTCGCGCGTAGCCGCCGCATCGAACGGCGCCACGATCACGCCCCGATGCGTCTCGTTGATCACATAGCCCTCGGCCTCGAGAATGCGAAACGCCTCGCGCACGGGCGTGATGCTCAACTTGAGTTCCTCCGCGATATCGGCCTGTTTCAAACGCGTGCCGCGCGAAAACTGACCCGACAATATGCCTTCGCGCAAGAACTCGGCGACGTACTCCTCTTTCGTTTTGAATTCCATGTGTGAAGGATTGTATCCGGCGCTAGCCGCGTATGTCATCGTTATTCTGCTTTGATACCGGCGGTCTTTACGACGTTGCTCCAGCGCGCAATTTCCGATTCGATGTGTGCAATCGCCTGCTGCGGCGTGCCGCCGATCACGGTTGCGGCTTCGGCGGAGAGCCGCTCCCTCACATCCGTGGCCTGCGACGCTTTCACCATTTCGGCGTTCAATCTGTTGACGACCGCCGGTGGCATGTTCGCTGGTCCGAGGACGATATAGTACGTCGCCGCTTCGAATCCGGGGAAGCCTGATTCCGCGACGGTTGGCAGGTCTGGCATTGCAGGCGAGCGCTGCAGGCTCGCCATCGCGATCGCCCGCAACCGTCCGCTTTTTACGTGCGGTATCGTCGGCACCGGACTCGCGAATATCATGTCGATCTGACCCCCGAGCAAGTCGATCAATGCGGGGCCGGTTCCCTTATAGGGGATGTGCACCGTTTTGACGCCGGCGCTCAGATTGAAAAGCTCGCCAGCAAGGTGCACGATGCTCCCCGTGCCGCTCGATCCGAAGTTGAGCTTGCCCGGGTTCGATTTGGCGACCGCGATCAACTCGCTCACCGTTTTTGCCGGCACGCTGGGATGGAGCGTCAGCATCATCGGCGCGGTCGCAAAAAAACACACGCCGCTGAAATCTTTCACCGGGTCGAACGGCAGCTTGTACAGGCTCGGATTGATGCCGTGACTGCTCGTTGCCATGACGAGTGTGTAACCATCTGGCTGTGAGCGCGCGACGAGCTCGGTACCGATGATGGTAGAGCCGCCCGGCCTGTTGTCGACGATGACCGGCTGGCCCAGAGACTCCGTTATCTTCTGCGCGATGAGCCGCGCGACGAGGTCGCCGCCGCCACCCGGTGCGAGCGGAACCACAAGCCGGATCGGCTTCGCCGGGTAAGATTGAGCGACCGCGGCAGAGCTGAGCGCGCCAACAAACAAAGCGCACGCCAGCTGAATTTTCACACGAGCTTTTGTCATGACTCCTCCTGGGTAATGGTCTTAACTGGTTACTGCTTCACGCTGTCGGAACGCGCGCTGAGCCGTGTCCACGAGATCGCGCAGATTGTCAGCGACGTGAACGCCTGCCTTACGCAGCGCCTCGACCTTCGCGGCCTGACTGTCAGCCTGAGATTCCACCAGCGCCGCGGCATGTCCCATTTTCTTGCCGGGCGGCGCGGCGGCGCCGACGATCATCGCTGCGGCGGGTTTTGCATCCGGGCGCTCGGCATAGCGCGCGACCGCGTATTCGTCGCTGCCTCCAATTTCGCCCAGATAGAGGATTGCCCTGGTCTCATGATCCGCGTGCAGCAGCTCGAGCGCCTCGGCCGCATTGAGTCCTTTCACGGGATCGCCACCTATCCCGATCACGGTGGTCTGACCCAGGCCCGCCGTCGTGAGACGCCACGCTGCTTCATAAGACAACGAGCCGCTCCTCGAGATGACGCCGAGTGGGCCTGGGGTGTAGCAGAACGAAGGCATGAAGCCGAGCTTGGATTTGCCGGGGGATATCACGCCTGGTGTATTGGGCCCGATGAGAACCGCGTGATGGCGCCGAGCCGCCGCTCGAAGTTCCACGGCATCCTGGACCGGCAAGCCGTCGCCTGGGTACACGATCACTTTGCAGCCCGCATCGAGCGCTTCCAGCACCGCGTCGAGAGCGGCAGGGGCGGGAACATAAACGAGAGCGACATTTGCGCCCGTCGTGGTACACGCGGCGCGCGCGTCCTGAAACACCGGCACGCCCTCGACGTCACGCGTATCTCGTCCCGGCGCGACGCCTGCAACGACTTTCGTTCCGTACGAGGCCAAGTCGCGAGCGGAGAACCGGCCGAAGTTGCCCGCGATGCCGTAGATGAGCACCCGGGACGCGGCGTCTATAAGCACGCTCATTGGGTCCTCACTACCGCTACCACCGCATCGACTGCCGACTCAAGCGTCGGATGATTGTGCAAGCCGGCGTCCCGCATCACCGCGTCGGCCTTCTCGCGGCCCGTGCCGTTCATTCGAAAGACCACCGGTTTGCGCGACTTCCGCTTTATCATGATCTCATTCATCACCTTGGCCACGCGGTCAATATGTGTGCCGCCGCCGAAAATGCTGACGAGTATTGCCTTCACTTTCGGCTCCGCATCGAGCACATCGAATGCGAGCTGGTAACCCGCCGGCGTGGGATTCGAACTGCAGTCGAGGAAGCACGCCGGCTTCAATCCGGCATCCGCGATCATGTCCATGGCGGCCATCGTCATACCCGCGCCGCCCGACATCAGGCCTACCTCGCCATCGAGCCCAACCATCATCAGGTTGCCTGCGAGCGCTTTCGCGACCATACGCGGCTCGCGCTTACGGGCGCGCTCTATCTCATGTGCGACATCGGTGTGCCTGAACGCTGCCGACTCGTCGCGCACGATCTTTGCGTCGAGCGCGAGGAGCTTCCCGTCCGGCAGCACCGCGAGCGGGTTGATCTCTACCGTTACGGCATCGATGGCGGTAGCGACGAATAGAAGGCGGCGCGCGAGTGCCACGATCCGTTCGCGCAACGCGCCGTCCTGCTCAATCGGAGCAAGCACCGAACGGAACTCGTGCGCTCTAAAGTCTCGCGGCGAGCCAAACGTATACTTATGCGGCGCTTGGTGCTCTACGTCGACCCCGCCCGAGGGCGCGTACAGGATGACATATCCACCACTCTGCCCGTCTACAGTGACGGAGAGATAGAGTTCGCGCGAGTGCTCGACCCACGGCTCCATGAGGAGCGAGGCAGGGTTCTCTCCGCCGAACTCGCGCTCGAATAGCTGCTGCGCGGCCGATTCTGCCTGCACGGCATCGTCAGCGCGCACGACGCCGCCAGCCTTGCCGCGGCCCCCGGACGAGACTTGCGCCTTGAGAGCGACAGGGTAGGCGCCACGCCATCTCTGCACGTGCCCGCTTTTCCGTATGAGGACACCCGCCGGAACCGGCACGCCGTGAGCCTTGAGCAGGCACTTGCCCGCATGCTCCATCATCAACATGTCTTGCCTCTTTGGTAAATAGTATATTATATTTGATATTTTCGAAAGCTGGTGACCGCGACAGATGGTGACCGCGCGGAATTCGAGGACGTGGTCTCTGCGTCGCCGGTTTCACGTTTTTTTCATAAAACAGCCAGGAGCAGGATCATGGGATCGATCGACGAAGCAACGACGATGCGCGATGCACCGACGCAGGGAAAAATTACCGACGAAGCCATCGCCGCAGCCAAGGCGATGATCGGGCGGCGTTTGCGGCCGGAGGGCCCTTACCTGCAGGACGTTACGATCGATACGATACGCAATTTTTGCAACGGCATTGGCGAACTGAATCCGCTTTACCGTGACAGCGAATACGGCCGCAACAGCCGCTACGGGAGCATCATCGCGCCGGCGATGTTTCCGATGGCCTATGGCTGGATGGGACGCACGCGCTGGGGTTTTCCCGGCGTGCACGGTTTCTACGCCGGTAACGACTGGGAGCTTTTCCGCAATCTGCGCCCCGGCGACCGCATCAGCGCCGAAGAGCGGGTCGTCGCGGTGGATGTGCGGCAAAGCGAGTTTTCCGGGCGGCTGGCCATCCAGTACGTTGAAGCGAACTTCGTGAACCAGCATGACGATCTCGTGGCGCGCGTTCTCGGCTGGTGCACGCGGCATGAGCGCAAGGCGGCGCGGGACAAAGGCAAGTACAAAGACATCACCAAGCACGAATACACCGAAGAAGAACACAACGCGATTGACAAGGCCGTCGTCGATGAGGAAAAAAACCTCTGTGGCGGCAACATTCGCTATTGGGAGGACGTCGAGGTGGGTCATGAGCTCACGCCGATTGTGCGCGGGCCGATATCCATGATGGACACGATGGGGTTTCTGGTTGGCTGCGGCCGCGGCCATACCCACGGTGTGCTGCTTAAGGGAGCGTTGCGCCATCCCGGTCATTTCTTTCGCAACCCCGAGGCCGGCGGCGGTGTCGAGTACACCGGCATCGGGCATCATCGCGATTCGGTCGCCAAAGAGGTGGGGGTGCCGGGCACCTATGATTACGGTCCGCAACGCTCGTCGTGGGTCGCCACGCTGGTGACGAACTGGATGGGCGACGCCGGCGTGTTGAAGCGTATCAAGACCGAACTGCGACGCTTCAACACGATGGGCGACTCGACGTGGTGCAAGGGGAAAATCACCAAAAAGTACCAACAGGATGGCTACCCGCTCGTCGACATCGAGGTATGGGCGGAGAATCAGCGTGGCGAGAAGACGGTCACCAACGCCGCCGCGACAGTGATGCTGCCGTCAAGGGACATCAAGACAAAAATGTTCCGCGACGGCTCCGGGACTGATCTGGGCTTCGCGACCTACAAATAGGAACAAGACAGGGGGAAATCATGGATCTGGCGCTCGACGGCAGGATTGCGGTGGTAACCGGTGCGAGCAGCGGTATCGGCCGCGAAATCGCCAAAACGCTGGCGGCCGAGGGTGCGCAGGTCATAGTCGTGTCGCGCCGCACCGCGCTGCTGGAGTCGCTGCAGGCAGAGGTGGTCAGCAGCGGCGGCAAGCAGCCGGTCGCGATCAGCGCCGACCTGTACGATCGCGCGATGCCGGCGCGTATCAGCACTGAAGTTCTGCAACAGTTCGGACGCGCGGACATACTCGTCAATAGTGCGGGCGGTTCGCGGCCGCTCCCCACAAACGCTCCTGACGAGGCGTGGGACGAGGCTTTCGCCATCAACTTCACCGCGGTGCGCAAGATGACGCACGCGTTTCTGCCCACTATGCAGCAACAGAAGTGGGGGCGTATTCTCAACATAACGGGATCAATGGAACCACGCGTGTTCAATGCGGCGAACGCGGCGAAAGCGGGCGTGCACGCGTGGGCCAAGGGGCTCTCGCGCGTGATTGGCAAATTCGGCATTACGGTGAACTCGCTGCAGCCGGGCCGCATACACAGCGAACAGATCGATCAGCGCTTGCATCCCACGCGCGAGAATCAGGAGCAGTTTGCGCAGGCGCACATTCCGTTGGGCTACTTCGGGGATCCCGAAGACATGGCGTATCTCGCGGCGTTCCTGTGTTCGCCCAAGGCACGTTACATCACCGGTCAGCGCATCTATGTCGATGGCGGGCTGCACTACGCGATCTAGACCGTGAGCGAGCCACGTAACGCTCCGCTCGCGGGCTACACGGTCGTCGAGCACGCAGAAGGTGTAGCCGCCTCCTATGCGGGCCGGCTGATGGCCGTTATGGGCGCGACAGTCATCAAGGTGGAGCCGCCGGGGGAAGGCAGCGCACTGCGTCGCGCCGAGCCCTTGCTGACGCAGGCCCCCCCTGCCAGCGCGCTGTTTCACTACCTCAACGGAGGCAAACAGTTCGTTACCTGTGACGTCGAGTCGGCCGCTGGCCGGCGGCGGCTGGGCGAGTTTATCGCTCGCGCCGAACTCCTCATCGACGATACCCCCGTATTGCGCCGCACGGCGTTGCAGCTCGACCCTCAGACCATCGCTGCGCGACATCCGGAGCTGGTCTTCCTTTCAGTGCTGCCTTTTGGGGCAGCGGGCGCCCACGCGAATTACCGCGGCTACGAGCTTAATGTTTTTCACGCGGGGGGCGAAGGCTACCTGATGCCCAACGGACTCACGCTCGAAACGTTTCCGGACCGGCCGCCAGTGAAGATCTACGGCCACTTTGCCGAACTGATCGGCGGCACTTCAGCGGTATGCGCCGGCGTAGCCGCGCTGTTGGTGCGCGACGAAAGCGGCGGCCAATTCGTCGATGTGTCAATGCAGGATGCAAATGTCTCGGTGGGCTGTTTCGCCATCCAGCGCCTGGGCGACGGCGTTCTGGAAAACCGCCGCGACCGCTCCTTCAAGTATGGCGGCGTGCTCGAGTGCAGCGATGGTTATGTCGGGGTGCTGACGCTCGAGCAGCGGCAGTGGGAAGGTTTGGTCAAGCTCATCGGCGACCCTGAATGGGCGCGCGATCCCGCGTGGCGCGATCCGCTCGAACGCAGCCGCCGCGGTGCGGAAATCAACGTGCACCTGCGCGCGTGGGCGAAGATCCAACGCGTCGATGACGTGGTCAGGAAAGGCCAGGCGTTGAGCGTACCGCTCGCGAAATACAACCAGCCTGCCGACATCCTCACGTCGGAGCAATCGCGCGCACGCGGCAATTTTGCACTGCTCGATCTTCCCCCGTTTGGAGCGGTGCGTGTGTTCACCGCGCCATTTCGATTGAATGGAAAAGCACTCAAGTTGACCCGGGCGGCGGCGGCCCCCGGCGCCGACAATGCAGATGTCATGCGCGATTGGCCGGGGCACAAGACGGTGGAACTCCACTCCGGTGGTCGGAGCGGCCTCACGCACGCCGCGCCGCTTGCACGGCCAACAACGGCCCTGCCGCCGTTACATGGGGTGCGGGTTGCCGACTTCACGCTGCACGCAGCAGGCCCTTACTGCGCGCACCTCCTGGCATTGCTGGGCGCCGAATGCATCAAGATCGAAACGGCGGGGCGCCTGGACATCTTCCGCAAGCCCCATCCAGTGTATGGCCGTATGGACGCGGCGACGTTCGATCAGGTCGCTTCCAACAAACTTTCGGTGCAACTCGATTTGAAGCAGCCACGCGGCAAGGCGCTTGCCCAGCGTCTGGTCGCGATGAGCGACATCGTGGCGGAGAGCTTTCGGCCGGGCGTGATGGAACGGCTGGGCCTGAATTATGAAGCGCTGAAAACAGTAAAGCGCGACATCGTCATGGTGTCGGTTTCGGCATCGGGGCAGACCGGTCCGGAGCGCGGCTATGCCGGCTACGCGCCGTTGTTTGGTGCGGCTGGCGGCCTCGGAACCCTGACGGGTTATGAGGACGGGCCGCCGACCGAGATCCGGCACGTCATGGACCACAGCACGGGCCTGACGGCGGCAATGGCGACGCTGGCGGCGTACCTGCGCAAGAAACACACCGGAGAGGGACAGCATGTGGATGTTGCCGCGCGCGAAGTGGCGTGCGGCTTCGTTGGGGACGCACTGTTGCAGTTCGCTGCGACGGGTATCACACCACGCCGCACCGGAAATGACGCGCCGCAAATCGCGCCGCATAACGTCTACCCCGGCGCAGGCGACGACACATGGGTCTCGATCGTGGTGACGACGGACGCCGAGTGGCGTGCGTTCGCCAATGCTGTGGGACAGCCTGAGTGGCTGAGGGACGCTCGTTTTGCGTCGGCGCAGGCGCGCTGGAGCCATCGACGCGAGCTCGACGCGGCGATCGGCGCATGGACGCAGTCGCGCAGCCGCGAAGAAGTCACGCGTATCCTGCAGGCGGCCGGCGTTGCGGCTTTCCCGTCGTACACCGCGCAGGACATTGCGGATGACCCGCATCTTAATGAGCGCGGCATCATCAAGAACATGATCGGTCCCGAGGGCGTATCGCGCAAAGTCGTCGGACCGCCGTGGCGCTTCTCCCACACACCGGCGAAGTTCGAGCGCTGGACGCCAAAGCTCGGGGAGCACAATCAGTATGTGT
>JAYVME010000047.1:0-2602 GCA_043759115.1 Betaproteobacteria bacterium
GTAGTGCGCGGTGATCGCCGCTACCGCGGCGCCATCGGCTTCGGGCGGCGTTTCGTCCACGACATGCTGCAGCATGGCGACGCTCAATTCCGGATCGACCGGGTAAGTGACCGCGAGCCAAATCCCCTGCCCGAGCGCGGGCAGCGACAGCGCCTGTTCGGACAGGAACAGGATATCGCAGGCCTGCACAGCACCCTCCCACGCATCTTCGGCGAGATACAGATCGAACGCGGTGCGCGCCGCGCCCCACGCCTCGGGTTTTTGTTCCAGGCGCACGAGGGCGCGGCTCAACTGCAGCAGCAGATCGGCGCGCCGCAAGGGCTCGGCCCGTGGGGACAGTTCGCTCAATTGCTGGCGGACGTCGCTGACGAGGCGCTCCAATAACTGGGTTGAAACCTTGGCGTCCTCACTGCTGTCGGCATTGCCGACGGACGGGTCTTCCTTGATAAACTTGAGCGGGATGTATTTCATGGCGTTAAGTATAGTCCGATGCGGATGTGGCGCTGCGTTCCGCACCGGCGGCGGTAGCGGCGACGCGATCGCGGTAGCGCGCGCGGTAGATGAGCCGGCCGGGTTGACCCTCGGCGGCGAGCGTGAAGGCGGTGCGGTCATGCAGCACGTTGTTGCATACCAGGCCTTCGCCGCCAGCCAGGCGATGCGTGAAAACATACGGCGAATCGCCTGCCATTAATTGTTCGAGAAACTGCAGCGCGGCGCGCGTGGATGCGTCGGAGCGCCACGTAATACTGCGGGTGCGCGCGGTATAACGCATATGCAGGCCGCCGTCTGTCGCATCAACGGCAAACACCGGACCGGAACGCGCCGGGCGGGTTTCCACGCCTGGCTCGGTGTTGGCCGGGATGGTCATGGCGTCGGCCGCTGACAGTGCGCGGACATAGTCGGGATCGGCGTCGCGCAGCAGTATGTACGCGATCTCGTGGTCGAGCAGGCGATTGACGCCGCCGGCGGCGGGGTGCACGCAGTGCAGGATAAATGCGCGAACGCAGCCCGCCATCTCGTTGTAATACCCATCGGTATGCCACAGCAGGCGCTGGTTGGAGTAGGGGATATAGCCGCGCGCCATTTTGCCCGGCATGACCGCGAGCGAACTGATGCCGTCGTCATCGGCGAGCGGATTGGCGACGGGGTGTTCAAGTCCCAGTTGCGCGCCGAGACGGCGCGGGAGGTTTTTGTCGGCGACGCCGGCGAGCGGACTCGCGTAGATCGCCATATTGGCGATTGCGCAAACGCGGCGCAGCTCTTCCGCCTCGCGCGCCCCCAGGTTGCACGGGTCATGCACTTCGACCATCAGGTCCTCGACGCGGCGCGGATAGCGCGCGAGTTTCTGCTCGCGCCAGCTTCGATACGTCCGGTCATCATCCAGCGCAAACGGCCCGCCGCGGGCGGCCGGGGGCGCCGCATCAGGCAGGGGCATATCCATGATCATGTCTGGGTCACTCGTGTGTGCATCAGTGTGTGTGCATCAGTATTAGCTCGCGCGCGGCGACTGATTTTTGTGCGCCGGCATGAATGTACTGGATTGTGCGCAATTATTGAATCCGCCGCGATACCGGCCGGGCACCGCGCTGACGCGGTTCGCGGCGTGCCGCGTATTCAATAAGCTCATGTTCTCATGCCGGTTTTCATGCGTCCCCGCGATGGATCTATTCCTAATGGGGGGTGTCTTTGCAGGGCCTCTATCCCCAATAACCGCGAATTGATCGCGTGACTGCCTTTAGACTTGCGAAACAGTGTCGTCACGATTGTTTTTAGACGAGTTTTACAGGAGGAGATCCCATGTCCGAGCGGCCGAAGCCGGTAGATCCTGAACGCCATAGCAGTTATCTCCCGCACGAGAAAAAATCCACCAAACCGTTCCACCAGACGCCCATGCTCGACCAGCTCGAGGACGGCCCGTGGCCGAGCTTCGTCACCGGATTGAAGCGTCTCGCCCACGGCAACAACATGATGGTCGATCTGCTCGGCCAGTTGGAGCATTCATACAAGACGCGCCTGGGCTACTGGAAGGGCGGCACGGTGTCGGTGTTCGGTTACGGCGGCGGGATCATTCCGCGCTTCTCGGAAGTCGCCGCCATGTTTCCCGAGTCCAAAGAGTTTCACACCCTGCGCGTGCAGCCGCCCGCCGGCAATCATTACACCACGAAGATGCTGCGCCAGCTCTCGAATTCGTGGAACAAGTGGGGCTCGGGGCTCATCGCGTTTCACGGCCAGACCGGCAACATCATGTTCATCGGCGCGACCAGCGAGAACACGCAGCATTTTTTCGACGAAATCAACGAATACGGTTTCGACCTCGGCGGCGCCGGCCCCTGCGTGCGCACGGCCATGTCCTGCGTGGGCGCGGCGCGCTGCGAGCAGTCGAATTGCAACGAGATGAAGATCCACCGCACGCTGGTCAACAACTTCATCGACGACATGCATCGTCCGGCGCTGCCGTACAAATTCAAATTCAAGGTGTCGGGGTGCCCCAACGACTGCATGAGCTCCATCCAGCGCGCCGACTTTGCCGTGATCGGCACCTGGCGCGACGACATCCAGGTCGATCAGAAGGAAGTTAAGGCCTACGTCGAGAGCCACGGCC
>JAYVME010000048.1:0-2600 GCA_043759115.1 Betaproteobacteria bacterium
CGAGCTGCAGAATGCGGTTGATCTCGGTGTTGAGCCGGTCGACGATAACAACCGGCGTCCCCGCGGGCACCAGCACGCCATGCCATGTCGAGGCTTCAAAGCCAGGCACACCCGCTTCGGCGATCGTCGGCAGCTCGGGCAGGAAGCGGCTGCGCTTGGCGGTGGTCACGGCCAACGCGCGCACCCGGCTTGCCTTGATGTGCGGCATCACCGACAACGAAGTTGCGAACATCAGCTGGGTTTCGCCGGCGATGAGATCGGTCAGCGCGGGTGCCGCGCTCTTGTACGGGATGTGCACGATGCTGGTTCCCGTCATGCTCTTGAACAACTCGGCCGCCAGATGCGCCGCCGCGCCCATGCCCGAGCCAGAATAATTGAGCTGCCCCGGCCGCGCTTTGGCCAGCGCGATGAGTTCCTTCACGGAAGTTACCGGCAGCGAAGGATGCACGACCAGAATATTCGGCTGCGCCGCTACCAGTACCACGGGCGCGAAATCCCTGACCGGATCGAAACCGAGCCGCTTATACAGGCTCACGTTAGCGCCGAAGGTCGCATTGTTGCCCGTCACCAGCGTATAGCCGTCCGGCGGCGCCTTGGCCGCCGCTTCGGTGCCGATGTTGCCCGCCGCGCCGGCGCGGTTTTCCACGACGACGGGCTGGCCCAGAGTTTCCGCGAGCTTCTGCCCGATCATCCGCGCGAGTATGTCAGTCGGCCCGCCGGGCAGGTTGGGCGCTATGAAACGGATCGGCTTCGAAGGCCAGTCCTGCGCGAACGCGCCCGCGCACCAGCCGGCGAGCGCCAGCATTGCCAGCGCACACTTCACGCTACTCGACTCCGGCGGACACGAACGCCGCTTTGCCCGCGGGCGTTGCGAGCTGGCGCAGCACCGCTTTCGCCGCGTCAGCCGCCGGCGCGCCGGTCATCACGGCCGCGTCGTAACTTGTGTAGTTCTGAACCTCCGCCGGCAGCGGACCGACGAACTGCAGACCTTTGGAGGTATAGAGCTTGATTTCGGTGATCGCACCGAAGCCGATTTCATTGCCCTTGCCCTTGATCACGTGCTCCATCACCGAAGCGCCATCGGGATAGCGCGTGGTCTTCGGTTTGATCTGATCGAGTATGCCCATATTCGCAAACAACTTGTCGAGGTAGAGGCCGGACGACGCGGAGTTGTAGACCACCGAGTCGGCGCCGATCAATGCCTGCTTTAAGGCCTCAACCGTCCCCACGCTGGGTGCGGCTGCCGCACTGCGCACGATAATTCCGGCGCCCACACGGCCGACCGTTACGCGCGTGTTGGCGGCTACCTTGCCGTCCTTCGCCGCCTGCTCGATCACCGCCGGCGGCACGATCACGATGTCGTAGACCTCGCCCGCGGCGAGGCGCTTTACGATCTGCGGCGTGGTATTGAACTGGATTTTGAGCTCGTGTTCGAGTTCGCGCTTCACTTGCGCGGCGAACGCATGCAGCCCGGGCTCCACCGCGCCCCCGCTCAGCACCTTGATATCCGCCGCGATCGCGCCCGCCGCCACGCTAACGTTTAGAAAAAATACAGACAGAAGTTTTTTCATCGATTCCTCCCGTGTTGATCGTGATGCGCCGCAGAATACCATGCGCAAACATCCGGCAACCGGTTACGGCTCGCGGCATACAATACCGTCGTGCTGGGAAATAAAGTACAGCACCTCCTGCGCGCACGTTGCCGGTGCCACGATCTGCAAACTGTGGGCTTGCAGCGGCATGCGCACCATCCTCAGATTACGCACTTTCTCGCGCAGTAGATCCGTGTGCTCGGCCTTGGTGATGACGCCCGCCGCCGGGTAAATGGCAAGCACGGGTGCCGCGATCTTCGGCAGATACGGCGCCGCATCGACCCTCGACACGAAACGGAACATCGCGATCAGCACCTCAACGTCGGACTTGCCCATTTCGTCGAGGGTCCACCTTAGCAGCGCGGGATCGGCGTCGGCCGGAAAACGCCGGCCCGCGTTGGAGGCCTCCAGCCAGCCGCGCGACCCCATCTTGCGCAGCGCCGTGACGCGGTCGGGATGACCGGCAAGCGCGCTCACCTTGTCCTCCTCGCTCATCGCAACCGGCGACGAAATGATGGAGAGCGTGCGCACGCGCGGCGCGCATTCCGCCGCGAACGCCATGCCGAGCGTGCCGGCCGACGATTCGCCGCAATAATGGACGGAGTCGATGCCGAGATGGTCGAGCAAATCCGTGAAGTCCTTGAGATAGGCCGCGAGATTGATGCCGGCGGCAAGATCGAAGTCCTTGCCCGACTGACCGAGTCCGCGCAGGTCGAGCCGCAACACGCGGTAAAAGCGGCTTAAGTACGGAATCCACGCGCGCCAGAATTTCGTCGAGCGCGCATAGCCGTGCTGCAACATGATGCACGGCGCCTGCTTCCACGGATCGGTGTAATCGTCGATCTCGTAAAACAGGCGCGGCTCGCCCGCTCTTTCCAGAAACGGCATGTTTTCTCCTCGCTACAATCTTAGCATGCTGTCTTGCCAAGTTTTCGGGAGTGTCGGACACTGGCGGCAGGAGGAAACCGCATGCGCAAGAGCACATGGCGTCGCAGCGTAGCAATCGTG
>JAYVME010000049.1:0-2597 GCA_043759115.1 Betaproteobacteria bacterium
GTGGGGTGGCTGACGCACTCGGCGACGGTGTTGGATGTGGGGTTGGATTGGGTGGGGTGAGACCGGCGAAGCGGTGAGGTGCTCAATGGTTGGAAGCTATTGTCGAATAGCGGATAGATCGCGACCGAAACCAGCGGCATCCTTTGGGTAGCAGTCGGACCGTTGCACTGGATATATGCACCAGCCGAGTTACAGATTACGTTGGGTTGATTTTTTGGCGCGAAATTGGTGACTTCTGCGTTTCCGTGATCGGTCAGCAAACTCATTCCGCGCAGAATACGCCGACGGTGCTGGCGCAGTACAAGCGAGGCGCCGCACGCGCTTGCACAGATAGGAAAGTGAGCCGATGATGTCGCAGTCGTCCCGGTTCGGTTGGGCGGGCGCGCAACACCAATTGGGGGAGGTTTCGCCATGGCAACGCAGGAGATCGCCTGGCCAATCAAGACCCGCGAACTGCACACACAGCTTTACGACTCGACTGCATGGAATGACTTCGCGTTTCGCGCGGACGACATAGTGATTTCGACCTGGGCGAAATCGGGCACAACCTGGACGCAGCAGATCGTCGCCCAGCTTCTGTTCGACGGCTCCGAGGATATGGAGGTGGCGGAGATGTCCCCCTGGCTTGATCTGCGGGTGCCCCCGAACGAGGTCAAGCTCGCGGCACTGGAGGCACAGACTCACCGGCGCTTCGTCAAGACGCATCTTCCGCTGGATGCTCTGGTTTACTCACCCAACGCAAAATACCTCTATATCGGCCGCGATGGGCGCGACGTGATGTGGAGCATGCACAACCACTGGATCAACGGCAATGCGAATATGTACGCGGCGATCAACGACACGCCCGGCCGCGTTGGGCTGCCGTTCGAGCGTCCGCCAGCATCCGCCCGCGACTATTTCCTGACTTGGCTGGAGCGCGACGGCTATCCGTTCTCATCCTTTTGGGAGAATATCCGTTCTTGGTGGGCGATCCGCGATCTACCAAATCTTCTGCTGCTGCACTTCGAACACCTAAAGGCCGACATGCCTCGCGAGATCAAGCGCATCGCAGACTTTCTGGGGGTCCCGATTGATCCGGCAAAATGGCCGGCAATCTTGGAACATTGCAGTTTCGACTACATGAAGGTGCATGCGACGAAATCGGTGCCGCTCGGTGGCGCATTCTGGGACGGCGGCGCACAAACCTTTATCCACAAAGGCACTAACGGTCGCTGGCGCGACGAACTGAGCGAGGCGGATTGTCATCACTATGAGGAAACGGCGCGGCGTGAGCTTGGCGAGGAATGTGCCAACTGGCTGGCGAGCGGCATCAGAAAGGCAGCTTTTTGATAAACTCGTAGGTGCGGTCGCGTTACTCCCGATGTGCATAATTCTTGCCGACTGTGTGAAAACTCCATGCCGTAACGGCAATGAGCAATTCTGATGTTCTGCGGCACTACGCTCTGAAATCTTTGTTCGTCGTACGCGCCCTATGGCGATGGAATCGTTCGTGACGACAGCGGCCGACCGAGTTTTCACACGGCCGGGAAGAATTATGCCCCTTTGAATTTCAGCAGCCGCAGCGCGTTCATTGTCACCAGCACCGTCGCCCCGGTATCGGCGAGGATCGCCGGCCAAAGGCCGGTCATGCCGGCAATCGTGGTGACGAGGAACACCGCCTTGAGGCCAAGGGCAATCGTGATGTTCTGGCGAATGTTGCGCATGGTGCGCTTCGAGAGAGCGATCATAGCCGCCACATCGCCGACGCGCCCGTGCAGCACGGCCGCGTCGGCGGTTTCAAGCGCAACGTCAGTGCCGCTGCCCATGGCGATACCCACGTCGGCGGCAGCCAGTGCCGGCGCATCGTTGATCCCGTCGCCGATCTTGGCGACGATCAGCCCCTCGCTTTTCAAATCTTGCACGATGCGTTGCTTGTCGGCCGGCAGCAGTTCGGCGCGCACCTCGATCCCCAATTCCCGCCCGACTGCTTCCGCCGTGCGTCGGTTGTCGCCGGTCAGCATGATCGTGCGAATGCCGGCATCGGCCAGCGCTTTCAGACCCGCCTTGGCATCGTCGCGCGGTTCGTCGCGCATGGCGATGACGCCGGCGGCCGTGCCATCTGCGACCAGCACGGCCACGGATTTGCCGTCGGCGTTCAGCGCCTCGATGCGGCCTATTTGTTCAGGCGTGAGCGCCGCGCGCTCGCCGGCAGCGAAAGCAGAGCCGAGAAACAGCGCAACGCCTTCAGCGCGGCCCGTGACGCCCTTGCCGCCCACGGCTTCGCCGCCTTCGGCAACTGGCGGCGTCACATTATCAGCCTTCGCGCGCGCCAGAATTGCGGCGGCAAGCGGATGGCTGGAGCCGGTTTCGAGTGCGGCCGCAAGGCGCAGCACGTCCGCCGCAGAGCGGCCGAAGCCGATTACATCCGTAACCTGCGGCTTGCCTTTGGTCAGCGTGCCGGTTTTATCGAACGCCGCCGCCGTGATCCGGCCAATGTTTTCCAGCACAGCGCCGCCCTTAAGCAGCAGGCCGCGCCGCGCGCCGGCCGAGAGCGAGGCGGCAATCGCCGCCGGCGTCGAAATCACGAGGGCGCAGGGGCAGCCGATCAGCAGAATGGC
>JAYVME010000050.1:0-6205 GCA_043759115.1 Betaproteobacteria bacterium
TTCGATCCCTGTTCGTAAGTGCACGTGCCGGTCGTGGTCTAACAAGGCGCTCAACGCGGACGCGCGCAAAGGCGACACGCGCCGGTTAGCTCTACGTTATGCCGCACCGGAATCGATGCCTTTTGTCTCCCGCGATTTATGCTGATATGCTGGATTAATGAAAGTCAGCGAAATACTCCAGCAGCTTCAAGATGACGGTTGGTTCTTGGTCGCCACTCGCGGGAGCCACCGGCAGTTCAAGCACGCTGCAAAGCCCGGCCGGGTCACGGTAGCGGGTAAACCTAGCGATGATTTGGCACCCGGCACACTAAATAGTATCCTCAAGCAGGCTGGACTCAAGAAGTGAGGTGATATATGCGCTACGCGATCGTAATTGAAAAGGCGGAAAACAATTTTTCGGGGTACGTACCCGATCTTCCTGGTTGCGTTGCCACGGGCACCACAGCTAAAGAAACGGAGTCGG
The DNA here is from genome assembly GCA_043759115.1 of Betaproteobacteria bacterium. Taxonomy (GTDB): domain Bacteria; phylum Pseudomonadota; class Gammaproteobacteria; order Burkholderiales; family SG8-41; genus PALSA-1004. Next base: position 464 of record JAYVME010000050.1, read on the forward strand.
TTCTTCGCGAAGCAATCGAATTTCATCTGGCCGGACTTCGCGAAGACGGCACTCAACCCCCTCAGCCATCCAGCAGCGTCGATTACATCGAAGTTGCCGCATAACCACACGATCGACGGCGACGCGAAGCGAGCGCGGATCGCGCTCGCGGGCGCGCGTCATCGCGAACGTTACGCGGCATTGGATGCCGCGTGGCATCCGTCCTTGGATGGCTACAGACCTCTCGCAACCGATGCTTACCAACTTGAACAGCCGGACGGCCCCCTTACTCCTCTGCTTGGTGGTTTTGCTGACGCTTTCGGCCGGACGCGCACTTGCTGACGACGAGCACATATGGGCTGCATTAAAGCAGGGCGGCAAGGTTATCTTATTGCGCCACGCTCACGTCGACATCCGAGAAGGGATAGGGCGGCTCGCGCCCGGGAACTGCGCGGCGGAAGTAAACCTTTCGCCCCGCGGTGTAAAGCAGGCCAAGCGCATCGGAGAAGCCTTCCGCGCTCGCGGCATTGCGGTTGGGGAGGTTTTGACCAGCCCCTATTGCCGTTGCATTGACACCGGCAGGCTCGCATTTGGTCGCGCGACTGCTGTTCAATATCTGATGCCACCGGGCGTAGTATCTGACAGTCAGGCCAAATTAAATGATGAACGCGTTTTGCAAGATATTCTGAAACACCGCGGCCCCTCGAATTTGGTGATGATTACACACACTCTCAACATCGAAAACGTTGTTCTTGAACCAGCAGTTATTGGCGAATTTTTCGTGGTCCAGCCCAATGGGGCGGATTTCGATGTCATCGGAAAAATCCAAATGAACGACCAATAACTCACGCATACCAGCAAGCGTTTCGCTCAGGGAAAAAGGACAACTCAGACGCTGCTTCAACTAAATGCCGCATAACATCCGCATGCACCCGACTGGCTATAGCGGGCTTCGCCCGCTTCGGCCAGCAGGTGATGCGGGGCGTTAACTGCGGGAAACCATAGGAGCATGCGGACGGCCTGCCGCTGCGGATTGACCATGAAATGCCATCGGTCGTCGAACTGAACGAGCTTGCGGCTGACCACCACCTTACGCCCTACGATGCCGTTTACTTCGAACTCGCCAGCCGTCGCAAGTTGCCGCTCGCGACGCTCGACGCGGCGCTGGTCAAGGCCGCGCGCGCCGCGAAGGTGCCGCTCTTGACCGACACGTCGCTCTATCCGGATTGAATCAGGAGCGAGGATTCAGGAGGGCGTGCTTATTGCAAGGCCGGCACGCTGGCGATGGTCAGGCGTTCCAAGGGTTGATAACTTTGACGCCAGTAGCGTCATAATCCGCGACGTCGCGGGTCGCGACTGCGGCTCCGGCGGAATGCGCGATGGCCGCGATCTGCGCGTCAAACTGGGAAATCGGCCGTCCGGCCCGGCGGCGCTCCGCCGCGATGCGAGCGTATGCATGCGCGGCGTCGCTGCCAAAGGAGAGAACGCGCCCGCCGAAATCCTGATCGAACAGCGCCTTGGCCGCGACTTCGAGCGCGTTGCGCCGCCGGCCCGTGGGCAGCAGCATAAGGCCGTGAAGAATTTCGGCTTGCGTGATGCTTGTCGTATAGACGCTCGTCGCCGGCAGAGCTGCCACCCATCTCACGACGCTTGCGGCAGGCGCCGGCCGCATTAATTCCGAGAGAACGTTGGTGTCGAGAATAATCACTTGCCGGCTTGTTTGCCGGGTTTGGGCGGTTCGCGCATGGGCTCGCGAACAGGCAGGCTTAGTTCGACGCCGCCGAGTGCCAGGAAGCGCTGGCGGACCGCCTCCGCGAGATCGCGCGGCGCGGCTGCCTCGTCGGCGAGTGCCGCACGCAGAATGTTGCGGGCCTCGTCTTCCATTGAACGTTTGCGGTGCGCCGCCCGTACGCGCAGACGCGTTTTGGTCTGCTCGTCCAGTTTGCGGATCGTGATGCTGGCCATGGGATTACCTTGGTGCAATCAATGACTGCATTGTAATCAATGCTATCAAACTATTCAAGTGCGGACGGAATCACTTTCAGGTGCCGGGAGCCGCTGTCGCCTTCAGGCTCACCAGCAGCACGCCTGCCAGCACCAGCGCGGCGCCCACGATCTGCACGAAAGTGATCGCCTCGTGCAGGATCAGCCAACCGAAGAATATCGTCTGCACCGGACCGATCGCGGCGATCATCGCCGTTTGGTTTGCACCGATGCGCTTGATGCCTTCCGCCATCAGCCAGATCGGCATCACGGTGGAAATCAGCGCCATGGCGACGCACAGCCAATACACCTTGGCGGGTTGCGCCAGCGCGTCGACGCCACGCAGCACAAAGAACTGGCCGATTGCGAAGCCGCACGCCGCGGTCGACGCGTAACCGGTGAAGCGCGCGGCGCCCACGCGTGGAATTATGCGGCCACTGCCTATCATGTAGAGCGCATAAGCCAGCGCGCTCAGGAATACCAGTCCGCCACCCAGCAGGATCGCATGGGGATCCGGCGCGAGCATTATGTTGCTCGCAAAGACGAGCGCGATGCCGGTATAGCTCAGAGCCAGTGAAATCGCATGATGCCGGCGGATCGCTGTTTTGAAAAACAGCGCCGACAGCAGCACGACCATGGTCGGCTGCAGAAATAGTATCAGCCGTTCGAGGCCGGCCGAAATGTATTGCAAGCCCAGGAAGTCGAGATAGCTCGACAGGTAGTAGCCGATGAAGCCCATGGCGATGAGCATGATCCAGTCGCGTCTTTCAAGCTGCCGCGCACGATCCCGCGAGAGCGCCGCCATTACCAGAAAAAAAGGCAGCGCGAACAACATGCGCAACGCGAGGAAGGTTTCCGGATCGACCGGAAATTCGGCGTAGAGAACTTTGATGAAGATCGCTTTGAACGAAAATCCCGTTGCGGCGATCACCACCAATAACGGGCCCCACAGGGCGCGACGGCGCGCGGAACCCGGCATGAATATCAGCGGCGGCCCTTGCCTAGGATGCTACCGAGTACGCCGCGGATGATTTCACGCCCCACCTGCGAGCCCATCGTGCGCGCCGCGCTTTTGGCGGCGGCGTCGAGGATGCCCGCCGTGTGACCGCCGCGCGGACCGGTCTTCCCCAGCAAAACGTCGCCCAGCATGCCCATCAGGCCGCCACCCTCGGCGGGCGCTGCCGCGGTGCCCGGCGTGGTTGCGCCCGCGGGTGCGGTGGCGTCCTGCTTTGCCGCGGTGCGGCCTTTCAATTTCTCGTAGGCGGACTCGCGATCGACGACCTGTTCGTAGTGGCCGAAGATTACTGACGACTTGATGATCGCGGCGCGCTCGGCGTCACTCACCGGGCCGATGCGCGACGCCGGCGGCAGGATGAATGCGCGTTCGACTATCGAAGGGCGGCCCTTCTCGTCGAGCAGCGAAATCAGCGCCTCGCCGACCGACAATTCGGTGATTGCTGTGGCGGTGTCGATCTCAGGATTGGCGCGCATGGTCTCGGCCGCCGCCTTGACCGCTTTCTGGTCGCGCGGCGTGAATGCGCGCAGCGCGTGCTGCACGCGGTTGCCGAGCTGGCCCAACACGGTTTCCGGCACGTCGAGCGGGTTCTGCGTGACGAAGTAGACGCCCACACCTTTCGAGCGGATGAGCCGCACGACCTGCTCGATTTTGTCGAGCAGCGCCTTGGGCGCTTCATTGAACAGGAGATGCGCTTCGTCGAAAAAGAACACGAGTTTCGGCTTGTCGAGGTCGCCGACCTCGGGCAGGTGCTCGAAGAGCTCCGACAGCATCCACAACAGCAATGTCGAATACAGTTTGGGCGAGTTCAAGAGCTTGTCGGCGGCGAGGATGTTGATGACGCCGCGCCCCTTGCTGTCGGTTTGCATGAGGTCATTCATGTCGAGCATCGGTTCGCCGAAAAACTGCGTGCCGCCTTGCTGCTCGATTTCGAGTAGCGACCGCTGAATCGCGCCGATCGACGCCGCCGAAACATTGCCGTATTCGGTGGTGAATTGTGTAGCATTGTCGCCAATGTTCTGCAGCATCGCGCGGAGGTCCTTGGCGTCGAGCAGCAAAAGGCCGTTGTCGTCGGCGATCTTGAACACGAGTGCCAGCACGCCTTGCTGCGTGTCGTTCAGATTAAAGAGGCGGCCGAGCAGCAGCGGCCCCATGTCTGAAATCGTCGCGCGCACCGGATGCCCGGCCTTGCCGAACGCGTCCCAGAACACCACGGGGCACGCGCTCCATTTGGGCTCGGCGATTTTGAGCGAGGCCAGGCGCTCCTGCATTTTTGGCGAGTTCGCGCCTGCAGAGGAAAGTCCCGCCAGGTCACCTTTCACGTCGGCCATAAAGACCGGCACGCCGATTGACGAGAAGCGCTCGGCCATGACCTGCAGCGTAACGGTCTTGCCCGTGCCCGTCGCGCCGGTGATCAGGCCGTGACGATTCGCAAGTGCGGGCAGCAGCGCGATCGCGTGCTTTGATTGGGCGATCAATAATGGTTCAGGCATGGGGTTTCCGTCGGGCGCTGTGCTAAAATTTTCGCAGTTGTTCTGATTATATCAGCGCGTTCGTTGCGCGACGGTTGCCGCGATTGCGACCGCCCGATAAACTGCAAATCATTCCGTTTGCACCGACAAAAGTCCCGAGGGAAGCATGGCCGGTCATAGCAAGTGGGCGAACATCCAGCACCGCAAAGGCAAGCAGGACGCCAAACGCGGCAAAACATTCACGCGCCTCATCAAGGAGATCACGGTGGCCGCGCGCATGGGCGGCGGCGACGTGGGGGCCAATCCGCGCCTGCGGCTGGCGGTCGACAAGGCGTACGAGAGCAACATGCCGAAGGACAATGTCGAGCGCGCGATCAAGCGCGGCACCGGCGATCTGGAAGGCGTGAACTACGAGGAAATCCGCTACGAGGGCTACGGCATCGCGGGCGCGGCGGTCATTGTCGATTGCATGACCGACAACAAGACGCGCACCGTGGCCGACGTGCGGCATGCATTTACCAAGTACGGGGGCAACCTCGGCACCGATGGCTCGGTTGCATTCCTGTTCAAGCATTGCGGGCAGCTCGTTTTCGCGCCGGGCACCAGCGAGGACAAGCTGATGGAAGCCGCACTCGACGCCGGCGCCGAGGACGTCGTCACCAACGACGATGGCAGCCTCGAAGTCATCACTGCGGCCAACGATTTTTCAAAGGTCAAGACGGCGCTCGAGACGGCCGGCTTCAAGTCCGAACTCGCGGACGTATTGATGAAACCGGCGACCGAGATCGAATTAAAAGGTGACGATGCGGTCAAGATGCAGAAGCTGCTCGACGCATTGGAGGCGGTGGATGATGTGCAGGAAGTCTACACTACGGCAGTGCTTGAAAACGCGTGAGGCGTGAGGCGTGAGGCGTGAAGCGTGAAGCGAAAACACCATGATCTTCTGGCGTGGCAGCAAGGAATCGCTTTAGTCAAAGCGGTATATCGATTGACTCAGGGATTTCCGCAGAGCGAGCTATATGCGCTAACCAGTCAGATGCGGCGCGCTGCGGTATCGGTGCCAGCAAATATCGCCGAAGGCATGGGTCGAAACAGTACAAAGGAGTTGCTGCAATATTTGACTATTGCGAGAGGCTCGCTCTCGGAGCTCGATACCTACCTGGTTTTGACGAGGGAACTGGGATACTCGAAGGAAACGGATGATATCGAAACCACGATAGATCGAGTTTTCGGTTTGATCGGCGGGCTGATTAACGCACATCGGAAACCGGCGGCGCCTCGATGAACTCCGCC
>JAYVME010000051.1:0-2593 GCA_043759115.1 Betaproteobacteria bacterium
TACCTCGACACTGCCTGCCAGATCCAGATCGATGCGCTGGCCGGCGGTCGGGTGGAAGCGGGTTTGATCGACGAGAAAACCGCACTCAAGGGATACGAACAATTCCAGGGTCCCGGCGGTGCCGAGGTCAACAAGGCATGGGACGCACTGCTACGCATGCTGGACCGGAAGGGTGTGGATTACAGAAGCTAGAATTCCGTGACGGTCGTGACGCCCCGCAAGGGGATACCGGCCTGCGGCCATAATCATGACGCGTGACGGGGTAAGAGCCAAAACCTGGATAAGCCTTCGAGTCGTCACGATCGTCACGCGTCACGAGCGTCACGGCTTCTCCGGCCTCACCGCGCCCGGCGTAACAAACCACGACTCCGCCGGCATGGGCACGCCGTGGGGTGCGTTGTGATCCGGATTGAAAGTCGCGTACTTGCCGGCGATCAGCTTCCGCACCTTGGCATCCCAATCGGATTGATGCGCAGCCTCGAGGCCCTCGTAGGCCTTGCAGAACTCCCGCGTGAAATAGATGTTGACCCCTTTGGCCAGTTTCTGCGGCCGCTTGGGATCGGTGCCGATCTGCCATCTCACCCTTAGCCAGACGGATTCGCCTGCGGGCGGATGGGTAATCTGTGCGTTGTCGGGAAATATGGTGCGGGCGAGGTCCACCCAGCGGTCTACCTGTGCGGTGCTCATTTTAGCGATCCTGTTCGTCGGTCATTGCGCGTATGACCCCGGACATTCCGGCAGGTTCGACGCGGGCCGGGGGCTTGCCTTCCCACCCGTTTCGCGGCATTGTCCGGCCCACGCCATGAAACCCGATTTCTTCTACGACATCGCCCCGGAATTCATCTGGACGATCGTTATCATCTCCGTGGTGATCCTCGCCAACATCGCCATTTCCGCGGTGTTGCGCGGCCGTGGCTGGCTGTCGAGGGAAACCAAGCTGCGCGCCTCGGTGTTCTGGCGCAATTTTTCCTTCCTGATCGCCTTCATCGCGCTGATTTTCATCTGGCGGACGGAGCTGCGCGCCGCCGCGTTGTCCCTGGCCGCGTTGAGCGTCGCCCTGGTGCTGGCGGGCAAGGAGTTGTTTACCTCCATGCTTGGCTATATCCATCGCACGACGTCGGGAAGTTTCGCTTTCGGCGACGTCATCGAAATCAACGGCATCAAGGGCGAGGTCATCGACCAGACGCTGTTGTCGACGACGGTGCTGGAAATGAGCGAGGAACACCTGTTCACCGGCCGCGTGGTGCAGTACCCAAACAGCTTTTTCGTTACGCATGCGATGAAAAATTATTCGCGGCTCGGCGACTATCAACTCGGCATGGTCAGCATCCCGCTTGCAAGCGGCGGCGACCTCGATGCGGCGCGGCGCATCCTTGCCGAAGTCGCGAATTCGGTTTGTTCGGAATTCGTCGCGCCCGCGCATGCGGCGTTGCGCGAGCTCGAAGGCGAGCAGTTCATCGTGATGCCGTCCGCGGAGCCGCGGGTCAGCATCCGGCTGGGCGAGGGCGGCAAGACGACTTTGCTGCTGCGCTTTCCCTGTCCCGCCAGCCAGCGCACCCGCACCGAGCAGGAATTGTTGACCAAATACCTCGCCGCCATGCGGGCCCATTCGGCCTGATGCGGTAGACCCCGGGCGATGAGCGTACCCGCATTGCGCCGGCGCGTGATCTGCGTGGGTCACGCCGCGCTCGACCGCGTGTTTTCCGTTGAATCCTGGCCGTCCGGCAGCGGCAAGATTGCCGCGCATCGTTTCGAGGAAAGTGGTGGTGGCATGGCAGCGAATGCTGCCGCGGCCATCGCGCGCCTGGGCGGTGACGCCGTTTTCTGGGGACCGACCGGCGACGACGACATTGCCACCGCCATCCAGGCCAGGTTTGTCGCGGACGGCGTAAACGCGACCTTTCTGAAACGTTTCCAGGATTGCACTTCATCCCATTCCGCGGTGATGGTGGACGATCGCGGCGAGCGGTTGGTGATCGGATTGCGCGGGACTGCGCTGCAAGCGCCGGCCGACTGGCTGCCGCTGGACCAGACCGGCACTGCCGGCGCCTTGCTTGCCGACGTGCGCTGGCCCGAAGGGTCCCGGCGTGCGCTGAATGCGGCTCGTGACGCGGGTATCCCGGCGATCCTCGACGCGGAAATTGCCGCGCCCGACGTTCTCGAAGCGCTGGTCAAGGCAGCCGATCACGTCATTTTTTCCCAGCGCGGACTCGAAGCGTATTGCGCCGGTGATGCTGAAGCCGGATTGCGCAGTGCACTGGCGAAGGGAGCGCGGCTGGCGGCGGTGACGCGTGGCGAGGCGGGCGTTGCATGGATCGAATCGGCGACGCCGCGCGAAGTGCGGCATTGTCCGGCGTTTGCCGTCGCCACGGTCGACACGCTCGCGGCGGGCGATGTGTTTCACGGCGCTTATGCGCTGGCATTGGCGGAGGGATTGCGCATCGCCGACGCGATGCGTTTCGCGGCCGCCGCCGCGGCGATCAAGTGCAGTCGTCCCGGCGGCAGGAGCGGAGCGCCGGCGCGGCGGGAAGTCGACGCGCTTCTGGCGATGCGCGGCTAGCGTCTCCTAGCGATACCCCGCATCGCCCGGCAA
>JAYVME010000052.1:0-2591 GCA_043759115.1 Betaproteobacteria bacterium
ACGTTTTTCACAGCCTTAGGCTATGACGTCGAGTTCCTGATTCGGCCGGCGCGGTCGGCGAAGCGTGGCGAGATGCGGGTGCTGATGGCGGCTTGAAGGGTCGCTGTATTGGGCGCGGCGTATCGCGTAGTCGCCACCTTTTTACGCAATCGGCTTCATACGCGTTCGGATTCTGCGACTTGCCGGCATAGGGCCGTCCGGATTCGCATCAGCTTTTTTCGCCGTCAGCTTTTGTCGGATTTGCGCCGCCGGTCGCAGTGCGTGCGCCAATTCGCTCAGCGCGCGTTGCGCTTGCGCACTACCGCCTCGTCAAGCAGGCCGGCCAATTCCTCAGCGCTGACGAATTCGCCTTGCGCGAGCAAGGCGGGTGCATTTCTCAAGGCTTTCGTGGCGCGGCGCGGTTCCGCAGCGGCCGCTGCAGCCGGCACCAGGGGCTTGGCGATCGGCGGCGCTTTGTTGCTTGCCGACGGGGTGAGTGGCGTCGTCTTGGTGCGCGCAGACAACTGCGCATCCTGCAAGTCGCGGCCCACAGGATCGGCTTTGCCGATCAAATCCAGGTCCTTTTCGGTGCCCAGCACCTGCATCACAGCGAGGTAAGCCCCGATGGTGACACCGGACCCACCACGCTCAAGGCTGCGCAGTGTCATCGGCGCCATGCCGGCCCGCTCCGCAACCAGCTTGGCAGTGAGCCGCCGGCGTCGGCGCGCAAGGCGCAGACGGTCGCCGAACTGACGCAGCATCTCCTCCGTCGCCGGAAGCAAGGGAGCGGTTTTCTTGGCCATGATGCCAATATTTTATGCGTTTTATGTATTAAGCGCCATAATAATTACTTTTATTGAAGCTCCAGTTATTTCAGTAAGTAGCTGGCGACGTGATCGCGAATTCGCGCGGCGTCATAAATGATTTAGCTATTTCTCTTCAAAGTGCTATATTTATTGCGCCAAACATCTCCATAATGGAAACATATTGACCATAATTTATTATAAGCAGAGGAAAACACTAGGCCCACGAGCGGCGCAACTCATGGTTGAACTCAATGAACTGCGCCGGTCCACTTTCACCGTGGCCGACGTGCGCGCCATCACCGGCCTGTCGGCGTCATCGGCCCGCAACCTCGTGCACAAGGCCCAGCAACGCGGCCTGATGACACGCTTAAAGCCTGGCCTTTTCAACCTAGTGCCCTTCGAACTCGGCCGCGCTACCGAGCATGTCGGCAGCCCCTACCTGATCGCGCGCGAGCTCGCCGGCACGGCGCCGTATTTCCTGTCGCACGGCACCGCGTTTGAACTGCATCGCATGGTGACCCAACCGAAGCTCACGATTCATGTTTCATGCACGCGACGAGTGCGCCCGCAGACGGTGGGCGGATACGACTTTCGGTTTGTCCACATCACCGCCGAACAGGCGTTCGGCGTGATGAAGCATTGGATCGACAAGGAACGCTTCGTGATGGTTAGCGACATCGAGCGTACGCTCATCGACGGACTGCGACACCCGGCGTTCGCCGGCGGCATCACCGAAATCGCCAAAGGCTTGTGGATGAAGCGGGATGCATTGAAGGTCGAACGGCTGATCGACTATGCGCAACGTCTGGGCATCGGTGCGGTGGTGCGTCGCTTAGGCTATCTGCTGGAGCACTTTCGCCTGGCCGATGCTTCGACGCTGGATGCACTGCGCGGCATGTTGACAGCGACCTACCAGCGGCTCGATCCATTGTTAGCCGCCGAAGGCCCGTTCATCGCGCGTTGGCGCTTGCAACTCAACGTGGCTTCCGAGGAACTCGATGCGGTGAGGTTTGGCTGATGATTCCGCAACGCGATATATCGCTGATCTCGAACACGCTGCGATCCGCCGACGGCAGGCGCATTCCCGAAGCCGTGATCGAACGCGACTACGTGCTTGCCTGGTTCCTGACCGGCCTGGCCGGTCACCGCCTGCGCGACGTGCTCGCTTTCAAAGGCGGCACGGCTCTGCGCCGTTGCTGGTTCGAAGACTACCGATTTTCCGAAGACCTGGATTTCACACTGATCCGTCCGGCCACCCTCGCGGAGATCCTGGCGGGACTCAATGAAATCTTCGCGGATGTCGACGCCGCTTGTGGTCTTCGCATCGATTTCGATCGCGAAGACCGCCACGGCCATAGCAACACTCACACGTTCTATCTGCGCTACCAGGGACCGCTGCCAGCCGCGAACGACGTGAAGGTCGACATCACGATCAACGAAGTCCTGTGCTTCCCATTGCAGGCGCGTCGGATCCAGCGCATCTACGCCAGCTTCGGCGACTTGCCCGACGGACCAACCGTGAATGTCTACTCGATCCAGGAAATCGTCGTCGAGAAACTGCTGGCCCTGAGCGACCGGGCCCGTAATGAGCCACGCGATCTGTATGACCTCTGGTATTTGTTCCGAGCAAGCAATGCGCGCGTTGCCGAGATGCGGACCGAACTCGATGCCAAGCTGGCATTCAGACATCGCAGCGTAGCGGGCATGGAGCAAGCGATCGCAGCCAAGGAAGATCGCCTGCGGCGGCTCTGGGCGAATCGTCTTTCACACCAGATGAACCACCTGCCGCTATTCGATGACGCCTTT
>JAYVME010000053.1:0-2590 GCA_043759115.1 Betaproteobacteria bacterium
GCGGCATCCTGGTCAATGCCACCCCCGACGGCTACACGCTGATGCTGCATTCGAACGCGTTTGCGGTCAGCGCGGCCTTGTATACGAAACTCCCGTACGACCCGTTGAAAGACTTCGCGCCGGTGATCCAGGTGGCGAGCGTGCCGTACGTGCTGGTGGTCGCGCCCGCCCTCGGGCCGAAGTCGGTAGCCGAGTTGATCGCGCTGGCGAAGAAGAATCCGGGGAAGTTTTCGTTCGGTTCCGCCGGTACCGGCAGCGGCACGCACATGGCCGGTGAACAGTTCAATTACTTGGCCGCAATCGACGTCGTGCACATACCTTACAAGGGCACGCCCGAGGCGCTCCTCGACACCATGGCGATGCGCATCCAGTACTGGCTCTCGCCGCTGGGGCCGGCGTTGTCGTTGATCAAGGAAGGCCGCCTGCTCGCGCTGGGGGTGAGCACCGCGCAGCGCGCGGGGGTGCTGCCCGACGTGCCGACGATCGCGCAGGGCGGGCTGCCCGGTTACGAGTTTGACTCGTGGTATGGAATATTCGCGCCGGGCAAAACGCCGCGCGCCGTCATCGAGCAGGTCAACGCAGCGGTTGCCCGCATCGTCGACGTCCCCGAGTTGAAGGAACGCATGCGCGTGCAGGGCGTGGGGCTGAAGTCGTCGACGCCCGGGGAATTCAGCAAACTGGTGGCCGACGACGTCGCGACGCTCAGCAAGGTCGTCAAGGCGGCGAATATCAAGGTCGACTGATTTACGGCAGGGTGTTTGCAAACGGGTAACGGGTGATGGGTAATAAGAAGTGGGTGGGGTTCCTCACGCGCCACCCTTCTCTCATCACCCATCGCTCATACTCATCACCGCCCGGCGCAGGACAACCCGCGTGCGCCGCGCTACACTTCCCCTGCGCGATAAAAAAGGAACGGCCAATGAAATACGAATGTCTGCTGTACGAAGTAAAGGACCGCATCGCAACGCTCACGCTGAACCGGCCCGAGCGGCTCAATGCGCTGGGCGGCACGCTGCGCGAAGACCTCTTCGCTGCGGTCACGCAGGCCACTGCTGATCCGAACGTCGGCGTGCTGGTGATTACCGGCGCCGGCCGCGGCTTTTGCTCCGGCGGGGACGTCAAGTCAATGAGCGAGCGCGGCCAGGCGGGCTCGTCGTCAACCACGGACGAACGGCTCGCGCCGGTGCGCGACCGCTGCATACTCGCCATGCGCGATTGCCCGAAGCCGGTTATTGCGGCGGTCAACGGCGCGGCCGCCGGTGCCGGCATGAACCTGGCGCTTGCGTGCGACATACGCATCGCTTCGAGCGCCGCGAAATTTTCCCAGGCTTTCGTCAAACGCGGACTGGCCCCCGACTGGGGCGGATCTTATTTTCTGCCGCGCGTCGTCGGCAGCGCTAAAGCCTGCGAGCTCATCTTTACGGGCGACTCGATCGACGCGACCGAGGCGCTCAGGCTCGGCATCGTGAACTCCGTGGTCGCGCCCGAAGAACTGATGACGGCCACCTACAACCTCGCGCGCAAGATCGCGGCCGGCCCGCCGGTGGCGATCGCGCTCTCCAAGCGCGCGATCCATCACAATCAGGAAGTTGATCTGCGCGCCGCGCTGGAATTCGAAACCTACGCGCAAATCATCTGCAAGGACACCGAAGACTCGAAAGAGGGCGTCAAGGCGTTCATGGAAAAACGCGCGCCGGTATTCAAGGGACACTAAAGGTGGCGGGTGCGGGGTCAGCGGCGAGCGGAGAAATAAAATGCATCCCTCGCTACAAACGCCGTGCCGCTGCGCCACCAGCGTCCGCAAATCGTATAAGGTAAAACTCCGCGGAGGTGCGCGATGAGCGTGGTAATCCATTTTCCGCAAGATCTGCCGATCGTCGCGATGGCGCTGACGATCATGGGCGCGCTCATACTTACGGGCTGGCTGCTGGCGGCGCTGGTCAGTCGGCTGTCGAGCGCGCCTATCGCGAAATTGACGGCGCCGCGCTGAGCGCGGTTTGCGCGCGGCAGCGTTCAAGCGACGATGGTGATGGCGCGCCGCGGCGCCCGCCAAAATCTAGGTCTTCTGCGCTTTTGATTTCCTGCCAGGGCTGGCCGGGGGAATATAACCCGATACCCTGCAGAGCACGCCCTCGATCTGCTTGCCGTCCTTGAACCGGATCGAGCGGCACATCATGACGTCGCCTTTGGCGGACAGATCGGACATGCCGCGGCGCACGTTCGCCAGCGAGATTCCCGTCGCGGCGGCGATTTCCGAATCGAGCCGCTCGCCGTTGTTTTTCAGATATTGCAGAATCTCTTGCATTTCAGATACTCCCTTTCCTCGTCAATTGTGGAAATGCGGGCGTGGGCAGCGCCCTCAACCTGGGGGGCGGTATGATACTGCAAATCGAGTAAGTCCGGGTGACAGACTGCGCGGTCCGGATTCCCGCCGCCCCGCTCAGATCGGGTCCTGGTAGCTGGCCTCGAGCAGCTTCGCCTGCGCGGCGGCCAGCCGCGCGACCGGCACGCGCGGGCCGGAGCACGACACGTAGTTGATGCCGATCTGGTGGCAGAAGTGGATCGACACCGGATCGCCGCCGTGCTCGCC
>JAYVME010000054.1:0-6191 GCA_043759115.1 Betaproteobacteria bacterium
GCGGACGCGCGGTCGGCCGCCGGATGCTCGACGGCCGTGACCGCGCTGATCGGCGTGTATTCCATATAGAGATTGTTCTCGCATACATAAATCACCGGCAGCTTCCACACCGCGGAGAAATTGAGCGCCTCGTGGAACGCGCCGATGTTGGTGGTGCCATCGCCGAAAAAGCACACTGCGACCTGCTCGGTGCCGCGATATTGAGCCGACCATGCCGCGCCCGCGGCCACCGGCAGATGCGCGCCGATAATTGCGTACGAACCCATCACGCCTTTCGCGACGTCGGTCAGGTGCATGGAGCCGCCCTTGCCGCCCAGCAATCCGCACTGGCGTCCCATTAACTCACCGAGCACGCCTTCCATCGACGCGCCGCGCGCGAGCGTGTGCGCGTGCCCGCGGTAGGTGCAAAACGTCCAGTCGTCGGGACGCATGGCGACACCGAAGGCAGCGGCAATCGCCTCCTGCCCCAGCGACAGGTGGCTGGTGCCCTTGATCAGGTTCTGCAGGAACAAGTCATATGCGCGCTTCTCGCAGTAGCGCAGTTCCAGCTGCAGCCGATAAAGTTCGCTGCGCGTCTCGCGGCCAAGGTCCATCGCCGGCGACGACTTCTTGCGTTGTGCTGATGTAGTCATAATCCTTTCCGTAGTGGGGCGTTAGGCGTTAGGCGTTAGGCGTTAGGCGTTAGGCGTTAGGCGTTAGGCGTGAGGCGTGAGGCGTGAGGCGGGAAAAGCGGTTTCGCTCTACCCCTCACTCCTCACGCCTCACCCCTCACGCCTTTCAATATTTGTTTGCTATCGGCAGTTCCTGCGCCGGGAACAGCGTGATGATCTTGGCGCCGCTCGGCGTCAACACCACTTCTTCTTCAATGCGCGCCGCCGACACGCCGTCCGTCGCCGGGCAAAAAGTTTCGACCGCGAACACCATGCCCGCTTTCAGCTCGTACGGGTCTTTCAGAGAATTCAGACGCGATACCAGAGGCCGCTCGTGCAGACCGAGTCCGAGACCGTGACAGAAATTGAGACCGAACGCGGACATCTCGGTCTCGAAGCCGATTTCGGTCGACTTCGGAAACATCCTTGCCACCTTGTCGGTACTCACACCCGGCCGCAGCATGCCGATCGCGCCATCCATCCACTGCCGCGCTTTTTTGTAGGCGTCGTGCTGCGCCTTGGTGGCGCTGCCGACCGTGAACGTGCGGTAGTAGCAGGTCTTGTAGCCCATGTATGACTGGATGATGTCGAAATACGCCTGATCGCCGGGGCGGATCATGCGGTCGGTGAAGTTGTGCGGGTGCGGGCTGCAGCGCTCGCCGGCGATCGCGTTGATCGCCTCGACGCAGTCCGAACCCATTTCATACAGTCGCTTGGTGGCCAATGCAACGATCTCGTTTTCACGTATGCCCGGTTTGAGCGCCTCGAAGATGTCCTGATACACGCCGTCGCCCATCGCCGCCGCCATGTTGAGCAGCGTGATTTCGTCGTGACTTTTTATTTCGCGCGCTTCGAGCATCACCTGCTGGCCGTCCTGCACCTTGATGCCGAGCTTTTGCAGCGCAAACAGGAAAGGCGGCTCGACGACGTCGATACCGAGCGGCATATCGGCGACACCCTCCTGCACCAGGATGTCATGGATTTCTTTCGCCGCTTCTTCGAACAGCCCGACGCGCGGATTAATCGCGCCGCGCAAGCCGACGTTGCCCGCGAGACAATGATTGGTCGGCAGCCACGGCGCATACAATTTGTGATGGCGGGCCGCCGATCCGAAGTCCCACACCCACGGTTCGCCGTTACCGGTCAGCAACGTCCAGCGCGTGAGCTTGTCGCGCGCCCATTCGCCGATGACCGTGCTTGAGATGTAACGCATGTTGTACTGGTCGAACACGAGCAGCGCGCCCAACTTTGACTTCGCAAGGGCGTTGCGCGTGCGCGCGAGCCGGTATTCGTGCAGCCGGCGAAAGTCGACGCGCTCCTCGAAATCGACCTGCATGCGCCCCGGCGCCTGCAACGGGCGCTCCCAGCGGTGGCCGGGATTCGCCGGATCGTACAAACCGTCGGGCGCGCTGCTTACACCGCGGTGGGGATTGATACCCGACGCCTTGACGACCTTGGGCTCGACTGCTTTGCGTTTACGTGCCATAAACGTGCTCCGGTAATTCAAATCCTTGCCTGGACATACGCTCTGCGCGTGCCATCGTCCGCTTCACCATCGTCTATACGCCGAGCATCTCGAAATAGCCGGGATTATAACGGTCGCCCGCCCGCGCGCCGGGCCTGAACGTCAGGGCGAGCAAATCAAGTTCCGGTTGCGTGAGCTGCAAATCGAGCGCCGCCACATTCTGCTCAAGGTACTTCTGCTGCTTGGTGCCCGGGATGGGAATAATATCCGCGCCCTGCGCAAATAGCCATGCGAGCGCGACCTGCGCCGTGGTTGCGCCGCGGTCCGCCGCGATTTTTTCCATGGGTTTCAGCAGTTCGAGGTTGCGCTCGAGGTTTCCCGGCTGAAAGCGCGGCTGCTTGCGCCGCTTGTCATTTGGCGCGATGTCATCGAGCTTGCGCACGGTGCCCGCCAAGAGACCGCGCCCGAGCGGCGCGTACGGAACGAATGCAACATCGAACTCGCGGCAAACCGGCAGAATTTCAGCCTCGACATCGCGCGCCCACAATGAGTACTCGGTCTGCATGGCGGTGATCGGATGGATTTTCGATGCGCGCGTGAGCGACTGCCGCCCGGCTTCGCACAATCCCAGGTAGCGCACCTTGCCCCGGCGCACGAGTTCCGCCATCGCGCCCACGGTGTCCTCGATCGGCACGTCCGGATCGACCCGGTGCAGGTAATACAGATCGATCACGTCCATCCCGAGCCGCTTGAGACTCGCGTCGCACGCCTGCGGCACGTAGTCGGGATGCCCGTTGTAGCCTTTCTTGCCGCCGGCGAGATCGAAGTTGCCGAACTTGGAGGCAATGATGACGGAATCGCGCCGGCTTTTGACCGCCTGGCCGAGCAGGCGCTCGTGCCGGCCGTTCATGTAGCGGTCGGCGGTGTCGAAGAAAGTGACGCCAAGGTCGAGCGCGCGCCGCATGGTTGCAATCTGCACCGCGTCGTCGCGCTCGCCGAAATCGGTGGTCGTGCTGCCCATGCCGAGACCAACGGCCGACACCATCAGTCCGCTATTGCCGAGTCTGCGTTTGTTCAAGCGATGTTCTCCCGTTCGGACATGCAAAGACCGCATCAATCGGCCTTGATGCCGGCCTCACGGATGACCTTGCCCCACTTCGGAATCTCGCTCTTCACGAACGCGCCGAGTTCGGCCGGCGTCGTGGGTGCCGCCTCCGCGCCCTGCTTGAGCAGCGCGTCGCGCACCTCGGGCTGGCGCAGAATTTCGCCGGCCGCCTGATTGATTTTCAGGATGACAGGTTGCGGCGTATGGGCCGGCGCGAACAAGCCGAACCACAGCAATGCTTCCATGCCAGGCACGCCGGCTTCGGTTGCGCTCGGCACGTCGGGCGCGCCGGCGAAGCGCACGCGGCTTGATACCGCGAGCGCTTTAACCTTGCCCGCCTTCAACTGCGCGTAGGCCGTCACCGGCGACAAAAACGACATCTGCGTCTCCGCGCCGAGCAGCGCGGTCAGTGCCAACCCCGCGCTCTTGTACGGAACGTGCAGGATTTTGAGCCCCGTGACCTGGTTGAAGAGCTCGCCGGTCAGGTGGCTCACCGTGCCGGGCCCAGCCGATGCGTAGCTCAGATTGCCCTTTTGCTTCGCATACGCAATGAGTTCCTGCACGTTGTTGACCGGTATCGACGGATGCAGGACCAGCACCGTAACGCCGCGCGACACCAGCGTGATCGGCGCAAAATCTTTCACCGGGTCATACGGCAGATTTTTGTACAACGCCACCGCGCTGACGTGGGTGCCGGCGTGGCCCATCACCAGGGTGTAAGCATCCGGCGCGGACTTGGCGACAATATCGGTGGCGATCGTGCCGCCCGCCCCCGAGCGGTTATCGACGACGATCGCCTGGCCCCAGCGCTCGGTCAGCCGGTGGCCGAGAAATCGCGACAGGTAATCCGCCGTGCTGC
Source organism: Betaproteobacteria bacterium (assembly GCA_043759115.1). Lineage (GTDB taxonomy): Bacteria > Pseudomonadota > Gammaproteobacteria > Burkholderiales > SG8-41 > PALSA-1004. The sequence goes on from JAYVME010000054.1 coordinate 4,080, forward strand.
CCGCGCCCTGCCCCATGACACGAATCGGCTTGCTCGGATAACTCGCGGCGGATTCGGCCGCCCATGCCGGTAGCGTCGCTGCCATTGCCACCATGAAGAATGTCGTTGCTGATACGCGTTTCATCATGCGTCTCCGTTCAGACCTTCGGCAGACCGAATTGTTGCGTGAGCCAGTCCGCCATTTGCGTCTGATACCTATAGCGGCGGTTGTTGACGACGTGGTTGCCGCCCTTGACGATATTGAGCACCGTCGGCCCCGCGGCTTCGACGGCGATGCGCTCGGCGTTGTGCGGCGGCGTCAGGTGATCGAGTTCACCGCCAACGACATACAGCGGGCACGTGATGTTTTTTGCCGCATCTTTCAGCGTCAGCGTCTGCGCGACGGCGCGCGCTTCTTCCATCGTCTTGCTGTGGCTGCGCACTTTGAACGCTACACGCGACAATTCGTTGCGCGCATCGAACACTTCGACCCAGCTGTACGGGCCCGACAGCGACACGCACGCCTTGAGACGCTTCTCGAATGCCGCGGCGCGCGCCGCGTAGTAGCCGCCGAGCGACACACCTATCACGCCGATGCGCGATGCATCAAGGTCCCGCCGCGTTTCGATAAAATCGATCACCGCCGCGACCGGCACCTCGTAATCGCCGCGGATCGGTAGCGTGTATTCGGCTTCACCCTGTCCGGGGCCATCGAACGGCAAAGTGGCCATGCCGCGATCGAGCAGGATATTCTCGTAAACATCCATTTCCTCCTTCGTCGAATCGAGCCCCACGCAGATGATGACGACCGGCGGCCTGGCCACCCCCGCCGGCTTGCGCAGGATGCCGAATAGCGTCTCGCCGCCATAGGGAATTGCCACGCGCTCGCCCGGCGGAGTTAGATGCGGCAGCGCGAGATTGCGGCATTCCACTGTTTTAAGGTGCGCCGCTTTCATCTGCGCGATGTCGTGCACAAACATGAATTTACCGAAGTGATAGCACAGCGCCGCGCGCGTGAGATGCCCGGCGGCGCTCAGCCCGTGGCCCGCGGCGAGTGCTGCGCGGCCAAGCGCCTCATGCACCGCCGCGCGCGCCGACCATGCCGCGCACCATTCGTCCCAGCGGGAGAGTCCCGCCGTGACTTCTTCGAAATCCGAAAGCGGCACGCCGCTGGCGACAAACCGCGGCGCCCATGCGCGGAGTGCGATTTCGATGCGCTGGTCTTTTGCTTTTGTTGCAGTGTCCATTAACCCTCAACTCCGTTGTAACCGCCGATGAACGCCGATGGACGCAGATAGGGAGAAACAAAACACTCCGGACGGAACTCGATTTTGTTCCGCCAGTCGTTCTTCACTTTACGTGTCTATGAATCTTGGCTCTCGATCGGCGTTTATCGGCGTTCATCGGCGGTTGCATGAGTTCAGTTGACGCGCGCGCCGGCGGCGATGATCACGGCGGCGAACTTCTTGACCTCGGCGCGGATGAAGGCATCGAACTGTTCGGGCGTGGTCGGCTTGGGCGTCGCCCCCTGGCTCAACATGCGCTCTTTCATGTCGGGGAGGTTCAGGATACGCACGACTTCCTTGTTGACCAGATTGATCAGCGGGCGCGGCGTCTTGGCCGACGCCAGCAGCCCGTACCATTGGTCGTAATCAAACCCGGGGACACCGGCTTCGGCGACGGTCGGCACGTCGGGGAACATCGGCGAGCGGGCGGCGGTGCTGACAGCAAGTGCGAGCACCCTGCCGGCACGAATCTGTCCGGCCGCAACCAGCACCGGCGAAAAATTAAACTGAACGCTGCCCCCTATAACGTTGTTAAGCGCCTCTGGCGCGCCCTTGTAGGGCACGTGCGTCGCCTTGAATCCCGCCGCGAGCCGAAACATCTCGCCGTTGATCTGAGTACCGCTGCCGATGCCGGCCGAGCTGAAGTTGAAGACGCCGGATTTCTTCGCGAGCTCGATCAGTTCCTTGACCGATTTGGCGCCGAGCACGGGTGCCACCACCAGTATGTTGGGCACGCTGGCGACCTGGGAGATGCCCGCGAAATCCTTGACGGTGTCATACGACAGCTTGGAGTAGAGCGTCGCGTTGCCGGCATGGCCGGTGGAAACCATCATCAACGTGTGCCCGT
>JAYVME010000055.1:0-13553 GCA_043759115.1 Betaproteobacteria bacterium
ACCAACACCATGCCGCGCGGCTGATCGGCGATTTGCTCGAAGATTTTCGGCGCCTTGAGGTCCTCGAGCGACAATATCTTGGACGGAATGGTCCGCATCACGGCGCCGGCGCCGCGCTGCTGCACAAATGCGTTGACGCGAAAGCGCGCGAGGTTGGGTATCGCAAAGGAAAAATCGCACTCGAGGTTTTCCTCGTAGAACTTGCGCTGGCCGTCGTTCATGATGTCGTACATCATGCCGTGCACATCCTTATGATCCATCGCCGGCAGGTTGATGCGCCGCATGTCGCCGTGCACGCGGATCATCGGCGGCAGGCCGGACGAGAGGTGCAGGTCGGAAGCCTTGTTCTTGACGACAAATGCGAGCAGTTCGGAGATGTCCATTATAATTTCCTCGTTGCGGTGGGCCGGTGAGCGGAACAGACGCGCCGCAACGTGCGGGCTTCCAAACTAAATCCCTTAATTTCCACGAAATTATGGCCACAATCGGCGTCAACTTGCAAGCCGTAAGGCAGCGTATAGACGCCGCAGCCCGCGCGTGCGGCCGCGACCCGGGTACCATCCGCCTCATCGCCGTCAGCAAAACGTTCGGCGCGGACGCTGTCGCCGCCGCGAATCGTCACGAACAGCGCGCGTTCGGCGAGAATTACGCGCAGGAAGCGGTTGAAAAGATCACCGCGCTGGCAAACCGCGAACTGGAATGGCATTACTTGGGGCCGATTCAGAGCAATAAAACGCGTTTAATCGCCGAAAACTTCGCGTGGGTGCACAGCGTGGACCGCGCCAAAATCGCCGCCCGCCTGTCCGCCGCGCGCCCCGCTGGCATGGCGCCTCTGCAAATCTGCATCCAGGTCAATATCGGCGGTGAGGACACCAAGAGCGGCGTGGCGCCGGCGGATGCGCTTCTACTCGCGCGTGCGGTGTCGGCGCTGCCGCGGATTAAACTGCGCGGATTGATGGCCATTCCTCCGGCCAGCGACGAGTCCGCGCAGCAGCGCCGTTACTTCGCCCCCGTGCGCGAGCTCAAAGACCGGCTGGCGAACGCCGGCATTGAGCTGGACACGCTGTCGATGGGAATGTCGGCTGACCTCGAGGCGGCGATTGCCGAAGGCGCGACACTGGTGCGCGTCGGCACCGCGATCTTCGGCGAACGAAAATCTTATTAACCGCCAAGCCGCCAAGGCCGCCAAGGAAAAACTAAATTAAAAGCTAACCATAAAGATTCGAAGGCTTGAAGTTAGAATACAGCTTGAAGTTGTACGCTTCATATTTAGTAATCGCAGTTCTTGGCGGTCTTGGCGTACCCCTCAAGGGGGTATTAAAAAGAATCTTGGCGGTTCAATCGGCCTTTAAGGTTTCTCCATGAATATCACCTTCATCGGCGGCGGCAACATGGCGGGCGCCATCATCGGCGGCCTGCTCAAGCAAGGCTATGCCGCGGATGCGGTGCGCGTCGTCGAGATCGCCGCCGGGGCGCGCGCGAAGCTCGCGCAAGAATACCGGGTGGCCACTTTCGAGCGCATCGACGCCGCGGCGGTCGCCAGCGACTGCGTGGTGCTCGCGGTAAAGCCGCAGCACATGCGCGAGGTTGCATCCGCGCTGCGCCCTCTCTTAAAGCGGCAACTCGTCATCAGCATCGCCGCCGGCATACGCAGCACTGATTTGGCGCGCTGGCTCGGCGACTACCGCCGGCTCGTACGTGCCATGCCCAACACGCCGGCGCTGGTCGGCGCCGGCTGCGCCGGACTCTTTGCTCTGCCCGGCGTGTCGCACGAAGACATGACGCTTGCCGAAGCAATCCTCGGCGCGGTCGGCACCACGCTCAAGGTCGGGCGCGAAGAAGAGCTCGACGCGATCACCGCGGTGTCGGGCAGCGGACCGGCCTACGTGTTCTATTTCATCGAGGCGCTCCAGCAGGCCGCGCTGGAGCTCGGACTCGCGCCGGACGCAGCAGCCCGGCTGGCGCTGGAAACTTTTACCGGCGCGGTCAAGCTCGCCGCCGAAAGCAATGAAGACGCGGCAATACTGCGCGAACGCGTCACCTCCAAAGGCGGCACCACCGCCGCCGCGCTCGCGAGCATGCATGCCGCCGGAATTAAAGAAGCAATCGTGCGCGCCGTTAAGGCCGCCAACCAGCGCGCGCGTGAAATGGGCGAAGAACTGGGCAAAGACTAGCCTATGCTGGCGCAGGCGCTGATATTTCTGATCACAACGCTGGGCGACTTGTTCGTGTTTGCATTGCTGCTGCGCTTCATATTGCAATGGCTGCGCGCGCCCGCGCGCAACCAGCTGTCGGAATTCGTGGCCGCGCTCACCAACTTCGTCGTGTGCCCGGCGCGGCGCGTGATACCCGGGCTATGGGGACTGGATCTGGCGACACTCGTGCTGGCATGGTTCACGGCAGCACTGCAACTTTGGCTTGTATTGCAGGTCAGGGGCTATGAACTCGGCTCCGCGGTCGGTGTTGCGCTGGTCGCGCTCGCGGCGCTCGCCGCCCTGCAGATTATCCGTCTGGCAATTTACGTGGTGATGTTCGCCATTGTGCTGCAGGCGATCTTAAGCTGGGTGCAGCCGCAGAGCCCGTTTGCGTTTACGCTGGCCGTCCTGACGCGGCCGCTCCTGCGCCCGCTGCGGCGCGTGGTGCCGCTTATCGCCAACGTCGATATCACGCCCTTCATCGCGTGGATCATCTGCCAATTGCTGCTGACGGTGCCGCTGGCGTGGCTTGAAGCAACGGTCAGCCGCTGGTTGTAGCGCTGATTGACTTTTTACATCAATGGTTTAAGCTGCCTGTCCAGCATATTAAGATCAAGCAGGGCACGCGCGGCCGCCGCAAAATCGTAGAACGCGACGACGCCGGATCTGCGATCGTGAACGCACTTGCCCGCATCGGCTCCTCATGCCTAATCAACTCGAACAGCGCATAGCCCAATTCACCGAATGGCGTGAAAAGCTGGTGGCGTCGATCGACGAATTCCGCGCCTGGCAGGATACGTACGGCCAGGCCGATATCGAACAGACGCTGCGCATCTACGATCTCGTGGAAGGCCTGCGCAACGACCGCATCCGCCTCGCCTTCATGGGCGAGTCGGCGGAAGACAAGATCGGGCTGATCAACGCGCTGCTGTTTGCCGACGTGCCCGGCGGATTGTTGCCGCCGGGGTCAGGCTGCGAGTTTCTATGCGCAACCGAAATATTCTACGACCCGAGCGAATCGCCGTACGTGCGCGTGCTGCCGATGGAGACGCGCAAACGGGAGGAAAGCATCGCCACCCTGCGGCGCAGCCCCGTCGACTGGATCACGATGCGGATGAATCCCGATTCGCCGGAATCGATCACGGAGGCCACGCACAGCCTGAATGAGTCGCGCGCCGTCAGCGTCGACGAAGCAAAGTCGCTTAACCTGACCAACGTTGAGCGCAGCGGCGATGCGGTGATGATCCCGGCGTGGCGCTACGCGCTCATCAATCTGCCCCACCCGATGCTGAAAAGCGGCCTGATCGCGATCTACAGCCCGGGCTCGCAAATGCTGGCCGCGGAACCGGAGGTCGCCATGCGCATTGCGTCGAGCGCCCAATCGCTGCTGATGGTGCTCGGCAAGGAACTCACGCCGGCGGCACAGGACGTGTGGAAACAATATGTGCAGAACTCGCCGGCCCACAAATTCATCGTCCTCGACAGCGCCGCCGGCGCCGACGTGGCGGCCGAAACAACCGTGGCGAAATCGTTCGCCATACCGCAACTCAACATCGTGTCGCTCGCCATCAAACAGGCGGTCGCGGAGCGGCTGGCGCACGCGCCGGCATCCAATGTCAGCACGGGCTTCGAACGGCTTGAGAAGCTGCACGCGGAAAAGCTGGTGCCGGAGCGCCAGGCCCTGCTGCTGTCAGCGGTGGCCAAGGAAATCGGCCCGCTGGTGCAGTCGGCGCGCCAGGCCGTCGCTGCGCGCTTCATAGCGACCGTCAAGGAAATGCAGGATATGACTTCGACCTCGGGCAAGAACCGCAGCGTCGCGCAGGACATGCTGACCAGGCTGGAATCCGAGCGCAAGAACTACCAGAAAAGCGTTGCCGCGTTCAACGTGACCTATTCCAACCTGACGGCCAAAGGCCAGGAATTGCTCGCCACCCTGCACGACGACCGGATCGAGGAAATTCTTTCGCACGACCGTGAGTTCATCCAGGGCGCATGGACCACCGCCGGCATGTGGAAAGCGATCCAGGGGTTGTTCGGCCATTTCACCGCGCAAGTCGAGAAAATCCTCAACTACGCGGTCAAGCTGAGGGAGGCGGTCGAAGGAATTTATCAGCAGTTTCACGAGAACTTCGGACTCGCGAAACTGAGCTCCCCGCCGCTGACGCTGACAAAACACCTCGAGGCGATGCATGCGCTTGAGGCAAACGCGCGCACCTTCTGTCACGACCCGATTAACATCGCCACCTATAAGGATTTTCTGGTCAAGAAATTCTACGACGGCCTGGTGGAGGAAGCGCGCCAATTGTTCGAGTTCACGCGGCTGGATACCGAGCACTGGCTGCGCGGCGCGCTCGGACCGCTCAACGGCCAGATCGTGGAGCGGCAAAAACTGATGTTGAAACGGGTGGAAAACCTGCGCGACATGAAAGACAACCTGACTTCGGTGCAGGAACGCATCAAGCAGCTCGACGCGCAGCGGCAGGCGCTCAAAAAGCAGGGCGATCACCTCGACCAGTTGCGCACCAACCTTGCGCTGACCCCCCCGCCCGCCGCCAAGCCCGCGGGCGAAGCGAATCCCGCGCTGTCGAGGTGATCGCGGACGGCGTCACAGAGCAGACCGCGGGGCCGGGTAGGCGTGCCGCCCGAACCAAGGTATCATCTCAAAAGGCGGGTATAAGCGTCGGAAAATGTTCGGATTTTACCGGATCCCGTGCGCCGCGATGAAGATGGCCCGCCACGATTGCCCCTTATGACGAGCCAGCTCGAAAAAGAAGTCGCCCACTATCAGGCGTGGCGCGACGAGATGATCTCCGGGATCGAGTCCTATAAGGCCTGGCTCGATACCAACGGCTACGCCGACATTCAGCAATCGCTGCGCATCTACGACTTGATCGAGAGCCTGCGCCACGACCGCATGACGCTCGCGTTTCTCGCCGAGTTCTCGCGCGGCAAAACCGAGCTCATCAACGCGATGTTCTTTTCCGACTTCAAACAGCGCCTGCTGCCGTCGAACGTCGGTCGCACGACGATGTGCCCGACCGAGATTTTTTACGACGCGGCCGAGGAGCCGTACATGCGGTTGTTGCCGATCGAGACGCGCAACCGGCAGGAAACCGTCGCCGCGTTGAAACTCCAGCAAGTCGAGTGGATCAAGGTGAAGCTCAACGTCGACTCGCGCGACGATATGGCCGAGGCCATGAAACATCTGGTCGAAGTCAAAATGGTCGGCATCGATGAAGCCAGGTCGCTCGGCTTGTGGGACGACAGCGATCCGATGATTTCGACCGTCGTGACGCGGGACGGCGACAAGATCGAGATCCCGGCATGGCGGCACGCCATGATCAGCTATCCGCACCCATTGCTCAAAAGCGGCCTGGTCGTGCTCGACACGCCCGGATTGAACGCGCTTGGCACCGAGCCCGAACTCACGCTGTCGATGATCCCCAACGCGCACGCCGTCCTGTTCCTGCTCGCCATGGACACCGGCGTGACCAAATCCGATCTGGATGTCTGGCAAAAATACGTGCAGCCCGCGGCCACCCGCCGCATCGCGGTGTTGAACAAGATCGATCTGATGTGGGACGACCTTAAAACCGAAATTGACATCGCCGCCGATGTCGAGCGCCAGCTCGCGCAAACGGCGACGCTGCTCGCGCTGCCGCGCACGCACGTGATGGCGCTTTCCGCGCAAAAAGCGTTGCTCGCGCGGATCCGTGGCGACGATACATTGCTGGCGCGCAGCGGCATTGAACAGCTCGAATTCCTGCTCGCCTCGGAAATCATCCCGGCCAAGCAGGAAATCATGCGCGCCGCGGTGCAGCGCGAAATCGGCAGCATGGTGGACGCATCGCGCCTGGCGGTCGCCAACCAGCTGGCCACGACGCAGGTGGAACTGAAGGAACTCGCCGCGATGTCCGGCAAGAGCCGCGGCATGGCGCAAACGATGGTGGCGCGGCTTGAAGTCGACCGCAAAAATTACCACGCCACCGTGCAAACGTTCCGCGCGACTTTCAACACCGTGACCAATCAGGGCGCCACGCTGCTCAAGCAACTCGACGACGAACGCCTCGATGAGATCGTCAACAAGGACCGCAAATTCATCGAAGGCTCATGGACGACGGCGGGCCTGTGGAAAAACATGCAGTTGTTGTTCCAGCATTTCACCGGCGTATCGGCCAAGATTCTCAACTTCGCCAACCAGATCAAGAAACTCGTCGATGCGACCTACGCGCATTTCCACGAGAAGTTCGGTTTCGCGCGACTCTCGCCGCCGGCGCTCAACCTCGAAAAGCACACACTGACCATGACCGGGATGCAGGAAACCGCGCGCCAGTTCTGTCACGACCCGGTCAATATGGCGAAATACAAGGACTTCGTGGTCAAGCGGTTTTACGAAAGCCTGGTCGGCGAAGCGCGCCAGATTTTCGAAATGACGCGGCTCGATGCGGAAACATGGCTGAAGTCGGCGTTAAATCCGCTCAACCTGCAGATCAAGGAACACGAGAAGGTGCTCGCCAAGCGCATCGAGAATTTCAAGAAAATCCGCGATAACATCAGCTCGGTCGAGGACCGGATGAAGCATCTGGAAAAACTGCTGGGCACGCTGCAACAGCAAACCCGGGTGCTGACCGGCATCAAGGCAAGCCTTGATGGCGAGGCCGCCGCCGGCGCGCGGTCCGTAACGCAACCGGCAGTGGCGGCGCAGGTGGCGTGAGGCCGTGAGCGGTAAGCGGTCAGACCTCGCGATTCTCTGTTCGCGGCTTACCGTTCACCGTTCACCGTTCACCGTTCACCGTTCACCGTTCACCGTTCACCAGTCACAACGCCGCTTCGATGCGCTCGCAGAGCGTCTTCAATATCGCAATGCGCGCCGAGTATTTGTCGTTCGCCGGCACCAGCACCCAGGGCGCCAGTTCGTTGCTGGTGCGGTCAATCATGTCGCACGCGGCGCGTTCGTAAGCGTCCCACTTCTTGCGGTTGCGCCAATCGTCGGGCGTGATCTTGAAACTCTTGAACGGCGTCTTTTCGCGTTCGCGGAAACGCCTTAACTGTTCTTCCTTGGTGATGGTGAGCCAGAATTTGGTCACGATGCCGCCGGCTTCGGTCATCTGCTCTTCAAAATCGTTGATTTCGTGATAGGCGCGCATCCAGTCATCTTCCGAGCAGAATTTTTCGACGCGCTCGACCAGCACGCGGCCGTACCAGGAACGGTCGAAAATGGTCACCCGCCCGCGGCGCGGAAGACTGCGCCAGAACCGCCACAGATACGGTTGCGCGCGCTCGTCCTGGGTGGGTGCCGCGACCGGCGTGACCTCGTAGTGCCGCGCATCGAGCGCCCCCGTGATGCGGCGTATGCTGCCGCCCTTGCCCGCCGCGTCGGCACCTTCAAACACGATCACGATTGATTTCTGGCGGAATTTTTTATGCCGCGTCAGCAGATTCAATTCGCCTTGGTACTTTTCGAGCTGGCGGCTGTAGTCCTTGCGCGCGAGACGCTTCGCATAATCGAGGCTGGAGAGCACGTTACGCCCATCGAGGGCGGATTCGGGCAGCGCGGCCGGCCGGCTCACCGCGGGCTTGTCACCGGCCAGACGCTTGTTGAGCGCGTCCAGCAACGTGCGTCCAACCGTCAGGTAGCGGTAATTCGGGTCCGTGCCTTCGACCACTATCCATGGCGCATGGCCGGTACTCGTTTCGCGCAGCGCGTTTTCCGACACCTTGCGAAACCGGTCGTAAATCCTGAACCGCTCCCAGTCGTCGCCGGTTACGCGCCAGCGCGTCTTGGGATCCGCCTCAAGCGCCTTCAAGCGCTTCTTCTGCGCTTTCTTCGACAAATGAAACCAGAACTTCAGGATCAACGCGCCCTCATCGGCCAGCATGCGCTCGAAGCGCACGATTTCCTCGGTCGCCAGTTCAAGCTGGGCGTCATTGGTCCTGCCCAGTACGCGATTGACGATCGGTTCGGTATGCCAGCCGCCGAACAGGATGCCGATGCGGCCCTTGGGCGGCAGCGCGCGCCAATAGCGCCACATGCGCGGCCGCTCGCGTTCCTCGTCCGACATCTCGCCAAAGGCGTGCGTAACGATGTGACGGGGGTCCATCCACTCGTTAAGGATGTTGACCGTTTCACCCTTGCCGGCGCCATCGACGCCACCGATCACGATGACGACCGGAAAGCTCTTGTTCTGCAGCAGATCGTACTGGGCCTTGAGCAGCGCTTCGCGCAGCTTCGGTTCCTTGCGGTCATATTCGCGATCGGTGATGCTGTGACCCAGTTCGGCGGATTCAAACATTTTTCAGGCCTCCTTCAATAAGACTGGTCATATCTGATTCAACCCTGATTCAATAGCGAAGCGACGCGGGTTGGAGCGCTTCGCGCATAACGCCATGGCTATGCGTGCCGCGAACGCCGGTTCATCAGCTTACAGCTTCCGCCGCCTCGACCCGCCACCGTTCGACTTCAGACAAATACGCCAGCGGCTTTTCCACCACGATCCGGGGCCGGCCGGCGAGCACGCGTCCGGTATTGGCATCAAGACACAGCATATCGCCTTCGAAAAATTTATGCTCGCCGATGGTGCAACCACGGCTCGCGAGATCGATGCGCAAATCCTCGCAACCGACCAGGCATACCTTGTCGAACTGGCGCGCGCCGATCGCAACACCGGCGCTGGCGGCGGTGGCGTGGCACAGAACCGGGTTGTCCTTGCCGGGCGCAACGCGCGCCTCCATGATCCGGTCCAGCTTGATGTCGTGCAGCCGCGCGAGCGCTTCCGGCGCGGATATCAACATCACCTCGCCCAGGACGTAATCGCGCAGCATCAGCGCGGCGTGCATCAGTGCGTCGGCCGATTCCTCGAGGCTCTTGACCGGCCCGGTATAGACGTAGAGTTCTTTCTCGCTGAAGTCCCCCCGCACCAATGCGCGCTTCGCGTTGCGCTGCGCCTCGTCCGTTTGCTGCTCCACGCCAATGATGCGGTGAACGGCCTCAAGAAAATCCTGCACATCCTCACGCGCGCCGCCGCGATGCAAATAGCGCGTCGTCTCCAGCGCCTTCACGAATTCCTGCGCGCCCTGCACCAGGAGAGCCGACAGGCTCTGCTGCGCGCTGCGAAAATAATTCAGCAATTCGACCCTGACCTCGTCGCGGATCAGCGGTTCCGCGCGTGCTTCGCGCAATCTCTCGCTGCACGCCTTGATGACGAAACGCAGATACTGTACCGCTTCGCGCCGGCCCAGCATGTCGGTGTAGGTAAGCGTGACGGTCTGGCCGCTGACGTGCACCACCAGCACGTGCGCGTCGGTGGTGCCGATGTCGTTCTGAATGACCAGCCTGCGGCCGGTTAAGCGTCTTGTGGATATCCATCACCAGCAGGTGCGGGCTGTCGCCGCGCTCGCGGTCGCCTGACGTGAGCTGCGAGATCGCGTCCCCGCCGATGATGTCCCCGTGCACTGTCTCGCCGCTTTGCACGAACGTTTGGTGACGCCGCGCGAATTCCCGCACGTCTTCCCCGCGGCCCTCGTCGGCGGCGGCCACGAGCGGATCGAGCATGATTTGGATGTTGCGCATCACCCAGCTGACGACACGCTCAGCGCCGGGCATGCGGTAGGTCCCATTGTCACCGCGTTCGCTGACTTCGACGAAGTGATCCAGATTTTCATCGTCGAGCGCGTTCATGAGCCGCGCCTAGCGCAGGTCGGCGAACGGCGCGTGCGGGTGATCGGCATGGCTCTTGGCCATCTGCAACAGCGTGAAGAGATATTTCGTCTGGTCATTGGCCGCGAGCGCGGCATTGACCAGCGCCGGCAGCAGCAGCTTGCGCTCGCCAAGGGCGTCGATAATGCGGTTTTTTTCGGTCATAAATAGTGGTTCGTTGGCCGCGGATTCCGCCTGTGCGCCAAATCCGCAATATCCCGTAAAAACTTTACGTGAACATGTCGGTTGCCGCTTGACCCAGATCAACTCCCGCTATCCGCAACCGCGTAAATTGTTTTTGTGAATAGGCGATTGGGTATGTTCGCAGGGAAATGGAACGGTTTTGCCGGACTCCGCGCAGGACGGGCGGAGCGGTTTGTTGCGGTTACTGCGGTGAAGTTGGCGGCGTGTTATCGCCCGCCGCGCACGCGGCTCGACTGCGGTCCGGCGGAAAAAGACTGACGGGCACGGGGTCTTACCGGGTATGAATTTCGATCTCTCCTTAGCGTGGCGCGATTCGCTCGCCGGCATCTGGCATTCACAAATGCCCTATCTGCTCGCGCTGGTGGCGGCCCTTGCGGCGTTACTGTTCTATTTCCGGCGCGACGACCGCCGCGCGCTTTATCACACGCTCGGCTTTTATCTGGTGAGTCTTTTTGTGCTGTCGATCAGCGCGGGCGTTGCGGCGTTCGACCTGCCCACCGCCGCCGCGGTTTTGCGCGAAGTTGCGATCATCACCGGCGGTATCGCCATCATCCGGCTGTCAGGGATCTTCGTCTTTCGACTTGCGCTGCGCGCGGCGCGTCTCGAACCGCCGCGCATCCTGGAAGACATCCTGGTCATGCTCGGCTATGTCGCGTGGGGTTTGGTGCGGCTGCGCTATGCGGGACTGGATTTGTCGCAGATCGTCACGACCTCGGCGCTGATCACGGCGGTGGTGGCATTCGCGATGCAGGATACGCTGGGCAATCTTCTCGGCGGCGTCGCACTCGAACTGGACGCCTCTCTCAACGTGGGCGACTGGGTGCGCGTCGACGATGTCGAAGGCCAGGTTGTCGATATCCGCTGGCGCTCCACTTCGCTCCAGACGCGCAACTGGGACACCGTGGTCGTCCCGAACAGTCATCTGATGCGTAACAAATTCACCATCCATGGCCGGCGCAAGGGCGCGCCGGTGCGGTGGCGGCGCTGGATCTGGTTCAATGTCGATTACAGCGCGGCGCCCGCGCGCGTGATCGAGTCGGTGGAAAACGCCGTCCGCGCGGCGCTGATTCCTAACGTCGCGACCGACCCGGCGCCGCAGTGCGTGCTGATGGATTTCGAGCACGGCTACGGCCGCTTTGCGGTGCGTTACTGGCTCACCGACTTTACGCGCGACGACCCGACCGATTCGGATGTGCGCGTCCACGTGCTTGCCGCGCTGCAGCGCGCGGGCATGCGCGTCGCGGTTCCCGAATACAGCATCCACACGGTCAAGGAAAGCGAAAAGCATTTACAGGAAGTGAAGTTGCGCGAAATCGCGCACCGGCTCGATGCGTTAAAACGCGTGGACCTGTTCGCGAGCTTAAGCGAGCAGGAGCTGCGCACGGTCGCCGAGCGACTGGTGTCTGCACCTTTCGCCAGAGGGGACGTCATCACGCGCCAGGGCGCGGTCGCACACTGGCTCTATATCCTGATCGAAGGCGAAGCCGAGGTGGTGGTCGATCAGCCCGCCGGCGAACGACATGTGGTCACCACGCTTAAGGCCGGTACATGCTTCGGCGAAATGGGATTGTTGACGGGTGAGCCCCGGCGCGCCACGGTGATCGCCAGCACCGACCTCGAATGCTACCGTCTGGACAAGGCATCTCTGGAGGACATCCTGCGCTCGCGCCCGGCGTTGGCGGAAGATTTCTCGCGCATGCTGGTCGCGCGTCAGGCGGACCTCGACCAGCGACTCAAACAGGCGGACGCCGACCAGTTCGCGCGCCAGGCATCGCGCGAGCATTCCGAAATTCTCGCGCGTATCCGCAGCTTCTTCGGACTCGACAAGTCCTGAGCCAGTCCACGGCCTCCGCCCAGTCCGCTGGTCAGACCGCCACCTCATGTCGGCCGCCGGACGCCTCTCCACGGTCGCATCCCCGCAAGCGGGGGCCCCTGCTCCGCGTTCCGATGCGTTACATCAGGACGATATCGAATTGTTCCTGGTTGTACTGCGATTCGACCTGCAGCGAAACCGGCTTGGCGATGAAATCCGACAGCATGGCGAGGCTCTGCGACTCCTCGTCGAGGAACATGTCGATCACGTGCTGCGAGGCGAGGATGCGGAACTCGCGCGCGTCGAACTGGCGCGCTTCGCGCAACAATTCGCGCAGCACCTGGTAGCACACCGTCTGCGCGGTTTTCAGCTCACCGCGTCCCGCGCACACCGGGCACGGTTCGCACAGCACGTGCGCGAGGCTTTCGCGCGTGCGCTTGCGCGTCATTTCCACCAACCCCAGTTGCGTAAAGCCGTTCACCGTCATCCGCGTCCTGTCCCGCGCAAGCGCCTTCTTAAATTCGTTGAGCACCGCGTGCTTGTGCTCCTCGCTCTCCATGTCGATAAAATCGATGATGATGATGCCGCCGAGATTGCGCAGGCGCAGTTGACGCGCGATGACCTGGGACGCTTCGAGGTTGGTCTTGAATATCGTGTCGTCGAAACTGCGCCCGCCGACGAAGCCGCCGGTATTCACGTCCACCGTCGTCAGCGCCTCCGTCTGGTCGATGATCAGGTAACCGCCGGACTTGAGATCCACGCGCCGCGCCAGCGCTTTCTCGATTTCGTCTTCAACGCCGTAGAGATCAAAGATCGGCCGTTCGCCCGCATAATGTTCAAGGCGCGCGGCGACATTGGGCATGAACTCGCGCGCAAACGCCTCGATTTTCTGGAAATTCTCCCGCGAATCGATCAGGATGCGCGCGGTTTCTTCGCTGGCGAAGTCGCGCAGCACGCGCAGGCTCAGGTTCAAGTCCTGGTAGAGGAGTGCTGCCGGTGCCGCCGACTTCGCCTTGGCCTGAATGTCTTTCCACAACTTGCCCAGATAATCGACGTCAGCACCGAGCTCGTGATCGCTGGCGGTTTCGGCCATGGTGCGCACGATAAAACCGCCCGTGAAGTCCGGCGGCAGCAGTTGCTGCAATTTTTCGCGCAGGTGCAGCCGCTCTTCCTCGTCCTCGATGCGCTGCGAGATGCCGATATGGGATTCCTGCGGCAGGTAGACGAGCAGCCGTCCGGCAATGCTGACCTGGGTGGAAAGCCGCGCGCCTTTCGTGCCGAGCGGATCCTTCACCACCTGCACCATCAGGTTCTGGTCCTCGGCAAGCAGCTTCTCGATGGGTTTGGCGTCAGTGGCGTCCTGGCGATGGCCCCAGATATCGGCGACATGCAGGAATGCGGCGCGCGCGCCGCCGATCTCGATGAACGCCGACTGCATGCCGGGAAGCACGCGCACCACGCGCCCCATGCAAATGTTGCCGACCAGCCCGCGCGCGGAGGCGCGTTCGATCTGCACTTCCTGCACCACGCCCTGCTGGATGACGGCGACGCGCGTCTCCTGCGGCGTGACATTGATCAGGATTTCTTCGGTCACACGCGCCTCGCTCTAATTTGAATTCGATTCTATGCCGAAACGCCGCAACAA
>JAYVME010000056.1:0-2582 GCA_043759115.1 Betaproteobacteria bacterium
GCTTCAGGGTTGAGCAGATTCGGCGGCGCGCCGCCGGTCAGCACGGCGACCGCGTTCTGCGCCGCCGTCATCGCCATCGCGCGCCGCGTCGCCTCGGTCGAACTGCCGATATGCGGCGCGAGCACCACGTTTTTCAGCTCCAGAAAGCCGGGATTGAGCATGGGCTCGCCTTCGAATACGTCGAGCCCCGCCGCGCGCAGGGTGCCGTTCTTGAGCGCGCGGATGAGTGCGGCATCGTCGATCACGCCGCCGCGCGTCGAGTTGATCAGGATCGCGCTCGGTTTCATTTTCGCGAGCTCCGCTTCGCCGATGTAATGATGCGTCGCCGGCGAATACGGCATTTGCAGCACGACGAAATCGGCCTGCGCGAGCAGCTCGTCCTTGCCCACGTATTCCGCATTGAGCCATTTCTCGACGTCCGCCGGGAACCGGTTGCGATTGTGGTAGAGCACGCGCATTTTGAAACCGGCCGCGCGCCGCACGATCTGCTGTCCGATGCGCCCCATGCCGATGACCCCCAGTGTGGCGTGATGCACGTCGACGCCGAGCATCTGCTTCAGGTGCCAGCCGTGCCACTGCCCGGCGCGGATATACGCTTCGGCTTCGGTCAGGCGGCGCGCCGTCGCCAATATCAGCGTCCAGGCGAGATCCGCGGTGCTGTCATCCAGCACACCCGGCGTATTGGTCGCCATGATCCCGCGCGCGGTGCAGGCCGGAACGTCGATGTTGTTGACGCCGACTGCAATGTTGGCGACGACCTTCAGGCGCGGACAGGCTGCCAGCAAAACACCGTCGATGCGGTCGGTCAGGCAGCAGACGACGCCGTCCTTGTCTTTCAGCCGCGTGGCAAGCGTGGCCGGATCGAACGGCTCGTCGCGTTGATTGGACTCGACCTCGCAATGTTCGGCAAGGTAGGCGAGCGTTTCGTCGAAGACTTCGCGCGTGACAAGAATTTTTGGCTTCATTGCAGACCCTGTGATTAAAAAACGCGCGGCGGCGTGAACGTCATATAACCGCAATTATCGCATAGCGCGCGGACGGACTAAGAGCGCCAGACGTTGCGACAACGCGTTTCAGTCAGCCGGCACGCGGCGGCCACGCCGATCAGCGACCACGCGACCAGCACGACTATGCCCAGCCGGTACGCCTCCGCGCTGCCACCTGCGATCGTGCCCGCACCGTGATCGACGACCCACCCCACCAGCGGCTGCAAAATACCGGAGGCGACAAAACCACCGATGTTGGCAATCGCTATCGCGATGCCGGCGCGCTCCGGCGGATTGACTTCCTTTGCGATCGACCAGGTCAGCGTAAAACCCGGCACCGCGAGGCCGGTGAGCACCGCCGCGATTGCCGCGCCGCCCGCACTAGGCATCGGCAGCGCAATCCAGATCAGCCCGGTCGCGCTATAGGCCGCGGCGAACGCGATCACCAGCGGACGGCGCATGCGCAAGCGGTCCGACAGCCAGCCCACTATCGGCGCGCAACATGCAAATGCGATTAATGTCAGCGCCGTGTAGCGTCCCGCGTCCACCGGGCTCATGCCATGCGCGTGAATGAGAAAAGGTGCGGCCCACAAACCGATAAACGTCATATACGCGCCGGAGATGCCGACGTTCACCCAGAACGGCGGCCAGGTCGCGGGATTCGCCGCCACCGCTTTGAGCGCGCCGCGCCAGTCACCCGTCGGGCGGCGCGCGGCCTGCGCCTGCGGGGCTTCACGCACGAAACACCAGATCGCCAGCGCCAGCACCAGCGACACCACGCCCACGGCAATAAAGACGCTGCGCCACGACACAATCGTAATCAGCCACGCGAGCGGCGCGGTCGCAGCCAGCGCGCCTATGATGCCCGACACGTTGGCAGCCCCCACCGCTGTCGCAAAGCGCCGCTCGTGAAACCAGTTCGAATGCAGCTTGAGCGTGCACACAAAAACGCCCGACACACCCAGGCCGGCGAGCGTGCGTGCAATCGCCGCGGTGGTGAAACTTTCGGCGAGCCCGTAGGCGATCGATCCAACGCCGGCTATCAACATGCCGATGGTCAGCGTGACGCGCGGGCCGAGCGTGTCGGCAAGCACGCCGGACGGCACCTGCATCAAGGCATAAACGTAAAAATACGTAGCACCCAGCGTGCCCAGCGCCGCCGCACCGATCGCGAATTCATGCTGCAGATCGGCGGCAATCGCCCCCGTCGACACGCGATGGAAAAACGAAATGAAGAACGCGCAGCAACCGAGCGCGAACGCGCTCCAGCGCCACCATGCGAGTTGTTTTTCGTTCACGTCGATGTTCGCGTGCATCACCGCCGCAGGTTCAAAAAAACAGGGCAGCGTACGGCTGCCCTGTTTGCATTGTGTTGGTACAGCGGGACAAGCCGGGTCAGCCTCCCCCGTAGAGATAATTCGGCAGCCACAAGGTCATGCCGGGCCACATGTACATGAACACCATGCACAAGATCACGATCAGCATATAAGGCATCATGCCGGCGAAGATCTGGTTGAGCGTGACGTGCTTGGGCGCAACCCCCTTCAGGTAGAAGGCCGACATCGCCACCGGCGGTGACAGGAAGGCCGCCTGCAG
>JAYVME010000057.1:0-2581 GCA_043759115.1 Betaproteobacteria bacterium
CCAGCGAAAATCCGACCAGCAGCAGTTTTAGAAACGACCGCGGATAACGCATCGGGTTAGATTACACGCACTGCCAGAGACCTGACAACTGGAACAGGCCCCACCGCAGGAAATAGTTCACAAATCAGGCGAGATTCGACGCTATTGAAGTTCTCGCGAAGCTTTTGCCGCTTTGATTATTGCGCATTTATTGTTTTATTGCAGCGAACTTCCGGCACCTAAAGTGCGCGCCAAGGAACGGGCAGTCGCAACTTTCGCCTACCCTTTGTACGGCCGCCCTTTTTCTATCGCTGGAGCGGTCGCGCGGCCGAGGCGGGACCCTGGCCGCGCTTTTATGGTTCCTCAATCTCCGGCGCACCGGAAATGGCGCTCATTCAGCGTGATTCGTCGGCACTGCTCAATGCGGGCGTATTCGTTTCATCGCGCATTGCCCAAACGAATACGGCGCGCGCATGCTTGCCCTCGCGAATTTCAACCGTTTGACGTTTTGCAACGCCGTCGTAATCCGCTTCGACTTGATACTTTCCGGCGGGCAAATTGGCCAATAGAAAAGGACCCTTGGATACGGTATCCAATACCACCGCATGGGAACGGTCGCGAATTATTACCTTCACGTCGGCGAGAAATTCATCTCTGGGGGTCGCCTTCTGGACGAACAGCAGCTCCACCGCGTATTTTGCCGCGGCTTGCTTGAGTGCCATCGCCTCGTCTTCTCCAACACCGCCGGTGATGTAATTCACCGGGCCCTGGGCCTCTACCGATGGCAATGCGGATAGATCGGCGCCCGCGGCCGGGTCCGTCACCGCGAGACTCGTGACCATGATGGATGCTGCCAACGCCGTCAAATTAATTTTCATTTTTTACCTCCATAAAATGTCTTGGCTGTTGCGTAACTACGAGCGCCGAATTACTGCGATACCGTGACCGCCTGTACGCCCCGTACGTTCTGCGCTATCCGATCCCCCGTGCTGCGGCTGGATTCGTGCGGCTCCCGCCTGCGTCTTCGTCATGCATGGCCATGCGAAAAGCGATACGCGGCGCTTGGGAGCGCAAGATCGGCGCAAAATTAGCGGCGCGATGTGTGTCATAAAATTTGTGTTCATCGAAAACTCCTTTGCATGATCGCTCGTTTAATCGAGCCGCAGCGAAACTGCGACTTTTCCGCGGCGCGTCTTACTCTATCATGGCGTCGGCGTTCTGCATGACATCGACGATCCTGCGCGTTGGGGCCTCGATCAACAGCACGTCGCCATCCACAAACACGCGTTGATAGCCCGCGTTGAGCGTGCTCAGCTTGCTTTCGAGCCCTGACGGCAGTAGCTCCGTCCGCAGTTTGAATGGCAATCTGCCGCCGAGAAACCGTTGGC
Organism: Betaproteobacteria bacterium; assembly: GCA_043759115.1. Taxonomy (GTDB): domain Bacteria; phylum Pseudomonadota; class Gammaproteobacteria; order Burkholderiales; family SG8-41; genus PALSA-1004. The sequence goes on from JAYVME010000057.1 coordinate 1,368, forward strand.
CGCGTAAGCTTGGTTGCGGCCTCTTCCCCCCGCCGGTTATTGACTGCCGACGGCATTCATGAAAATAGCGACAAATAATCGCGCGGTCGACGCAAGTAATGCGAGCCCCGCTCCCGTATATGCTTCGGTTGACCGTCGCCCTATTGTTTCTCGCGTAAGAAAACGGTACCGACCTAGCGCTTGCCTGCAAATTACTCATTACTCGCGGAACCGCTTGCAGTAACGCGCACGCGGTGTGACTGGTCTCTTGTATATTCATGATATTTCCTTTCATTCAGCGCAATCGGTTCTGTCGCAACTATCGTCAGCTTTTTGCCAGGGTCCGATTCTTCTCTTCGAGGACTTTGATCAGGCCGTCGATTCCGGAGCGAGCGACCTCGGAAGCAAAGGTGCCCCGGTAGTTCGTTACCAGGCTCAGGTTTTCGACCACCACGTCAAATACCTTCCATCCCTCGGCCGACCTTGCCATGCGGTAATCGATGGCGATCGCCTGTTTGCTGGCGTCCTTGACCGTCGTTTTGACGGTGACTTCATCCTGACCCGCTGTCACCTGCACGGGCTTGACCTCGACAGTCTCGCTGCCGCTTGCGAATATATTCAGGGCGGAGGTATACGTATTGACGAGCAACGTACGGAAACTGTTCTCCAACGCCTGCTGCTGCGCCGGATTCGCGTCGCGCCACGATCTGCCCACCGCAAGCTGCGTCATGTGCTTGAAATCGAAATGCGGCAACACTTTCTGCTCGGCGAGGTCGCGCAACGCGCGCTTGTCCTTGTGCTGCTTGATTACGGCCAGCACCTCGTCGACCGTGGACTTGACCAATGCGTCGGGACCTGTATCTGCCGCGACTGCGGCGCACGCTGCGACCATCAAACACGCTGCAAGCAAGCTCAGGATTGTTTTCACGATAAGATCTCCGCTAAGTAGGAAGATTAATTGTAGTCTTGCTGCCGATGGCGACGCCGCTGGATTTGCGGTCATCAGCACAACCGTCAACCGGAACCGTGCAAATAATCACGGAATTCAGTTTGTCCGCCGACTTCATGGTGCGCTCCTCTCATGTATTCAAACGAACGATGTCCAAACCGGCGCAAGCCGCGTGCCAATTTGGATTCGATAAATACAATCAGAGAGTTGGAGTGAAACAACGAAAATGATCTCGAGGCCGGACTGTCGCCGCATCACGACTGCGATCGCGCGTCACCATGAAATC
>JAYVME010000058.1:0-6170 GCA_043759115.1 Betaproteobacteria bacterium
GTTGGCGATGGTGTGCGCGAAGCACCAGCCCGACGCGGGCGTAGCCTTGAACCCGCCGTAGCACCAGCCGCAGTTGAGATACAGGTTGGCGAGCGGGGACTTGCCGATGATGGGGCTGCCATCCATGCTCATGTCCATGACGCCGCCCCACGTGCGCATCATGCGCAGGCGGCTGAACGATGGAAACAGCGCGAGCATCGATTGCACGACGTGTTCGAGCACCGGCAGGTTGCTGCGCTGGCCGTAGGAGTTGTAGCCGTCGAGGTCGCCGCCCATCACGAGTTCGCCTTTGTCGGACTGGCTGATGTAGAAATGCACCGCGCCGGAAGTCACCACCGTATCGAGCACCGGCTTGACCGGTTCCGATACCAGTGCCTGCAGCACGTGCGTTTCGATCGGCAGCTTCAAGCCGGCCATCGCCGCGACCTGGCCCGAATGGCCGGCGACCGCGAGGCCGACTTTCTTCGCGCGTAGCGTGCCGCGCGTGGTTTCGATGGCGGTGATGCGATTGCCGTCGCGCTTGAGTCCGGTGACTTCGCATTGCTGAATGATATCGACGCCGCGCGCATCGGCGCCGCGCGCATAACCCCAGGCGACGGCGTCGTGGCGCGCGATGCCGCCGCGCCGCTGCAGCAAGCCGCCCATGATCGGGTAGCGAGCAGTAGGTGAGCAATCGAGGCGCGGCACCATCGCCGCGACGTCGTCGCGAAGAAGCAGTTCGGCGTCGATGCCGTTCAGGCGCATCGCGTTGCCGCGCCGTGCGACGGTGTCGAGGTCCGCGTAGCTATGCGCGAGGTTCAATACGCCGCGCTGGCTGAACATCACGTTGAAATTAAGATCGGCGGATAAGCCTTCCCACAGTTTCAGCGAGTGCTCGTAGAAATGCGCGTTGGGTTCGAGGTAGTAGTTCGAGCGCACGATGGTCGTATTGCGCCCGGTGTTGCCGCCACCCAGCCAGCCTTTCTCGATCACCGCAACGTTCGTGATGCCGTAGTTTTTTGCGAGGTAGTAGGCGGTCGCCAGTCCGTGGCCGCCGCCGCCGATGATGACGACATCGTAGTCGGCGCGCGGCTCGGGACTGCGCCATGCGCGCGGCCATTGCTCGTGATGGGTGAGCGCGTTGCGGGCGAGGCTGAAAATCGAGTATTTCATGCGTTTGATTCTTTCAGCATAAGGTGGCGATCAAATCAGTTTTGGTGATGGTTTGTCAACCGGTGCGGCCTTCTGCGCGCGGACCATTAGCGCGCTTACGAAGCATCATAAGATCTGCTAATGTACGGGTCTGCGCATTGTTAAGCGATAGGCGATTCGATACACTGTATCCGAACCATCCGATGATCGAAGATCTCAATGCGCTTAAGGTTTTTCTCGCGGTGAGCACCAGCGGCAACATGACGAGCGCCGCCAAGCGCCTTGGACTAACGCAGTCCGCAGTGTCGCAAAGCATACGCCAACTGGAAGATGATCTGGGCACCGTCCTGCTCGATCGCGCCGAGCGCCCGCTGAAGCTGACGGCGGCGGGCGTGGTGCTGCAGCGCCATGCGGTGCCGTTGGTGGAGGATGCGTCCGCGCTCGCCACGGTAGTGCGTCAGGCGGGCGCCTCCAAGTTGCATGAATTGCGTATCGGCATCATCGATTCATTTGCGTCGACGGTCGGCCCCAGCCTGATCCGCTCCCTGCTGTCGCAGGTCGAGCGGTTGTCATTCCGTTCGGGCCTCGCCCACGACCAGGCTGAAGGTTTGCTGAGCCGCAACATTGATCTCATCATCAGCAGTGACGCGATGGACGACGTGGACGGGCTCGATCGATATCTGATCCTGACCGAACCTTTTGTGTTGCTGCTGCCTGAGAAACTGGCGGCGGCCAACGCCATGCCTGAATTGAAGACCCTCGCCGCCGGTCATTCGCTGATACGGTTTTCGGCGCGTTCACAGATCGGCGCGCAAATCGAGCGTCATTTGCGGCGGCTGGGGGTGAAAGCGCCGCGGCTCCTCGAAGTCGACGCGACCGATGCGTTGATGGCTATGGTCGGAGCCGGTCTCGGTTGGGCGATTGCAACACCGTTGTGCCTGCTGCAGGCGCGTTCGCAGATCTTCGGTATTCGGGTCCTGCCGTTCCCGCCGCCTGACTTCGTCCGCCAGTTGCATCTTTTTGCCCGCAGCGGCGAGTACGGCGAGTTGCCGCGCAGCGTGGCGAAACTGGCGTGCGACATACTCAGACGCGATTGTGTGCCCGAATTGCGCAAGCTGGTGCCGTCGCTGCGCGGCCAGCTGGTCATCGGCTCGGCGGCGCGCTGACCGTGCACGCGGTTAAACAGCTCGTGTCGAAGCTCGCAGCGATTGCGTGCGCTGCGTTATGCGGCGCGGCACTGGCCGCCGCTGCCCCTGAAGTCTATCCAACGAAGCCGGTACGCATCGTGGTCGGCTTCACGCCGGGAACGACGACCGACATCACGGCACGGGCTCTTGCGCACGCGCTGACCGCGAGGTTCGGCCAGCAGGTGATCGTCGAGAACCGCGAAGGGGCGAACAGCGGGATCGCCAACAGCATAGTCGCGCGCGCGAATCCCGACGGGCATACGCTCTTGATGGGTACGCTAAGCCTGGTGGTGAGCCCGTTGCTGTACAAGGAACTGCCGTTCGACCCGAAGGACCTGGCGCCGGTGAGCCTGGTGGTGCTGACGCAGAACGTGATCTGCGTGAATCCGAAAGTCGAGGCGACCTCAATCAAGGAACTGATCGCGCTGGCCAAGGCGCGGCCGGGACAAATGCGCTACGGCTCGTCCGGGCGCGGCAGTTCCGCGTTTCTGACGCTGGAGCTCTTGAAGTCGATGGCCGGCATTGAATTGCAGGAGATTCCGTACAAGAGCACGTCGCAAGCCGTAACCGATCTCATCAGCGGGGAGATCCCGATTTATCCGCCCAGCCTGGTGTCGGCGATACCGCTGATGAAATCGGGACGCATACGGCCGCTCGCGGTGACCGGTCCCAGGCGCGCGTCGATCGCGCCCGATATTCCGACCGTCGCCGAGACCTTGCCGGGCTACGATGCCGCGACCGGCGTGTATGGATTGATGGTGCCGGCGCAGACGCCGAAAGCGATCATAGACAAGCTGCATCGTGAGATCGTCGCGGTGCTCAAGACGCCGGAATTTCGCGAGAAGATGCTGGCGCTGGGTGTGGATCTCGTCGGCAGCACGCCGGCGGAATATGCCGATTATCTGCGGGCAAGCGGGCAGAAGTGGAAAGCGTTGTTTGCGCGGATCGGCGTCGGTCCGCAATGATCGGTGGATCAAACGTACGGCCCACAGTGAGAGGATGGCAATGAGCAAGGTAGAGCAACCCGCGCCGAAAGTGTTCGCGGGCGAGGCGGCGAAAAAATTCCATCAGAAGACGCTGGTGTGGGATTGCCTGTCGCTGTATTACATCCTCGATGAATTTTACGCGCAGCAGTCGCTCGACGGCGGCGTCAACGTCGTGAACGCCACGTTTGGCACCGAGGACGACTGGGAAACGGTGCTGCGCAATTTCGAGCAGGGTTTGCGGAAAATCGAAAAAAGTCCGCTGCTCAAGCTTGCCTTGTGCGCGCAAGACGTCCTGGACGCGCAAGCGCAGGGCAAGCTTGCGATCGTGATCGGCACGCAGGGTTCGTCGTTCATCGAAAAAGAACTCTATCGCGTCGAACTCCTGTACCGGCTCGGTTTGCGCATCTGCGGGCTCGCCTACACGGGCGGCACGCTGCACGCCGACGGCTGCGGCGAGCGGCGCGATGCCGGGGTGTCGTTCCTCGGACGCGAATTGATCGACATCGTCAACCGGCTGCCGATGTGGCTCGACCTGTCGCATTGCGGGCACCGCACGCGGACCGAAGCGGTGGTGCTCGCGCGCGCGCCGGTATGCACGCATTCAAATGCCTACGGGTTGAATCCGAACGACCGCAACACCACCGACGAAACCGCGCGGGCGATCGTGGCGAAAGGCGGCATGTTCGGCGTATGCGGGCTGGCGAAAACCGTGTGGCCGCAGAACGCGACGCTCAATCACATCGTCGACCACATCGATTACTACGCGAAACTGATCGGACCGCAGAACGTCGGCTTCGGCTGCGATTTCGTCGCGGCCTACAAAGCGTCGGGCGTCATCCTGCCGGCATCGAAGCGCTGGCGCACGCTGCGGCCGGATGTGTTCGGCACGGTGGATGAGTTCCTGACTCTCAGCTATCCGGACGGACTCACGCAGATCCGCGAGTTGCCGAATCTGACGCAGACACTCTTCGACCGCAAATACAGCGAAGATGAGATCGCCGGCATCATGGGCGGCAACTGGTTGCGCACGTTCAAGACACTGGTGGGGTGATAGCTATGATGATGAGATTCATGTTCGGGTGCTGGTTTGCTGTCGCGCTGGCGCTTGCCCCTATGCCGGCGGCTGCACAAGCGTGGCCCGCCAAACCGGTGAAGCTGATCGCACCGTTCGGCGCCGGCTCGGTGCTCGACACCATGATGCGCGCCATGCAGAACGAATTGTCGGTCGCGCTCGGCCAGCCGATAGTCATCGAGTCGCGGCCGGGTGCCGGCGGTACCGTCGGCACCGCGGCGGTCGCGAAATCCCCCGCGGATGGCTACACGCTGTTGATCGCCGCCAACAGCCACAACATCAATGGCGCGGTGTATTCGAATCTGCCGTATCACCCGCTCAAGGATTTCACCGCGGTCGCTTCGGTGGGCGTGACCGGCTACATCATGATGGTAAGTGCGGCGGTGCCGGCGAAAACGGTCGGCGAGTTCATCCAGCTCGCGCGCAGCAAACCCGGGATGGTCTATCCATCGGCCGGGCGCGGCAGCGCGACGCATTTGTCGATGGCGCTGCTCGTCGGCACGGCGGGCATCGACATGCTGCACGTGCCGTTCAAAAGCACCGGCGATGCCGTGCTCGAAGTGATGTCGGGACGCGGGCAGGCGATGATAGGCGCCAACATCGCCATCATGCCGTATGTGAACGACAATCGCGTGCGCATCATCGGCGTCACCAGTGCGACGCGCAGTAAATTTCTGCCGGAGGTGCCGACGCTCGCGGAAAGCGGCTTGCCGGGCTATGAGTTCGACAGCTGGCTGGGGCTCCTCGCGCCGGTGGCCACGCCGCGCGACATCGTCGAGCGCATGAATACGGAGGTGGGCAAACTCCTGCGCAACCCTGAAGTACTGGACCGGCTTGCGAAGCAGGGCATAGAGCCGCGGGCGCTCACGGTCGACCAGATGAACAAAATGCTCGCCGCCGATTACGAGCGCATGGCGAAAGTCGTCAGGATCGCCGGCGCGAAAGAAGAATGACGTGTCCGCGCAACCGCAAACCATGTTTCCCGTGATCTACGGCATCTGCCTCGATGCCGAAGCGATCTGGGTGGGCAAGGCGCTCGAAAATCTCAAGAAGCCGGTGCTGCTGTCGCATGGCGCTTACGAAATCCGCGAAGGTTTGCCGCCGCTGCTCGATTTGCTCGACCGCCATGCGGTGAAGGCGACGTTCTTCATCCCGGGCATGACCGCCGACCGTTACCCCGACGCGATACGCGAAATCCACCGGCGCGGGCATGAACTGGGCAGCCACGGATATGCGCACAAGCCACCGGCATCGTTGTCGGCTGCCGAGGAAAAGAGCGAGCTCGTGCGCGGCATGGACGCGTTGTCGAATATCACGGGTATCAAGCCCGTGGCCTGGCGCTCGCCGTCGTGGGAGTGGTCCGAGCGCACGCTCGATTATTTGCTCGAAGCGGGAGTGACCATTTCCGCGAATTTTCACGACCGCATCCGACCCTATCGGCATCAGCGCGATGGCAAGCTTTTGCCGCTGGTCGAACTGCCCGTGCAATGGCATCTCGCCGACGCGCCGTATTTCATGTACGGCGGGCAGATCGGCCGCGTGATCCGCACCGCACGCGAAGTCGAAGAGTTGTGGCGTGAGGAATTCGATGGCGCGTACCAGTGGCCGGGTGCGTTTTTTCATCTGACGCTGCACGTGCAGTTGATCGGGCACCCCGGTCGGCTGGCGATGCTCGATCGTTTCACCGGTTATATTCGCAGCCAGCCGCGCGCGCGCTTCATGACTTGCGGCGAAGTCGCGGCTACGGTTGCCTAGGAAGTTTTTTAAAAAACAGTTTGGAACCGCCGATAAACG
>JAYVME010000059.1:0-2580 GCA_043759115.1 Betaproteobacteria bacterium
CGATAGAAGGCGAACTCGGCGTACAACAGGTTGTCCCATAACCCGTATGCACCGACCCCGCCCACCTGGCTGGCGAGCGTCATGTCGACGAGAGTGCTCGCCGCCGGCATCAGCGCCGCCGAATCAGTGTGCGGGAAGCCCCATACCGGCGTACTGTTATAGATGTCCGATAAGGTTGGGTTATTGTTCAGGGTAAAACCGTAGACAAGCTCCTTGCCAATGGTCGCGGTGTTAGCGTAGCGGACGTCGAACATCTCCATGCCCCACCGGCGTTCGATCCCGTCATAGTTGTACTGCACCAACGCTCCCGATTTGTCGGTGATCTTCCCTCCGTAGTACAGCCCCGCCGCCTGCACGATCGTCTCGCGATCCCGCAGGAAGTTATCCGGGGTTGCTCCCGGGGTGTCCGTGTTCTTCGTCGACGTCCGCGAGATTTGCAGCAGTGCCGAGATCGGTATCTTGTCGAAGAACGAAGCATCATCCTGCTTCGGCGTGCTCATGCTGAAGCCGCGCAGCTTGAACTGCCGACCGAACGGCGTCAGTTCGGGGAACACGGTATGGCATGCGGCGCATTGCATGCCGGTCTGACGCGCCATACTCGGTATGGCGTTGGCACTGAACGAGATCAGCAGCAGCACGAACAACGCAATCCAATTCTCGAACAACTTGGTTTCAAATCTCGAAGCCGAGTTCCCAAACTTAAACATGTTTTCCTCCAGCCCTGTAAAGGGAACAGCAACGTTTCCATGTTCTTCATGCAGAGCCTAAGACCATCTCGGCCTGCTCCGACGCATCAAACCGCACGAATTATGATTCGCGTACAGCCCAATGAAAACCCAGTTTAAGTTCTACTCTCACGCGGCTGGTTGGTGCCGTCCGCGCGTTCCCCCGCTGCAGTACCCAACCCATCGCGACGCCGAACAGTGCCTTTGAAAGGAGCGTAACCTCCAGTGGCATCAGCCCTACGAAGGTCGGATTCAAGCCCGGGAGCACAACGAAGAAATTAACCGCCCATACCGCAACGAGGCCAGTCACGGCAGCGGCCATGGCCCCAGTCGCGCCTAGCCGTCTGACGAAGGGCAGCCATGCGGTCAGTCCGAAGGCGACTCCCAGCAGGAGCGAAAGGACAAAATGGATAACGAGGCCAAGCGCCGCTGCGAAGGGAAGCGCGGCCGCAGCGGGTACTACACTCGCCGTAACCTGGCGGGCGACCTCGACCGCGCTCAACGGGGTGACCAGGCCATAGAACCCTACCCACCCCACCTCGGCCAGTCCGCCGGCGAGGCCGGCGAAAAGAAAGAGTCTGATCAAACCGCGAGTTCCTTCGGCATTCGATTTCATCGCTGTTGCCCTCAAATAGTGGCGGCCTAAAAGAGCGCCCGTAGAGGCGCAATTTCCTAATCAGGAGTGAGCGTGCTCCGCGCGCACTACTTCGCCTCGGCCGCCATCTGCCGATGCTCCTTCGCAAGCGCGAGGTTTTCCTTAGCGGCTTGCTGATAGGTGCGCGCGAGGTTCTCGCAGTGGAATGCCATGTTGGGCTGTCCACCCTTGATGCCCCCCATCCTTTTGTAGACCCGCGCCAGGCCGCGATGCTGTTCGGCAGCGGCCGTGTCTGCGCCTGCCTGTTTCTCATAAAGCGAAGCAATCTCCTCGTGATCCGCACGAGTGCCCGCAGCTTCTATTTTCTGCTCGATCCCCACCGGCTTGACCGGCTCTTCGGCTGCGCACACCCCCAGAGTCAAGATCGCGGCCGCCAGAACAGCGCCCGCACCCAAAACCAAACTACGTCGATTCATCTTCATCATGTTCTCCTGTCCTCTTCTGCATCGTGATAAAAAAACTGCCATGCCTGTTGAGGGCACACAGTTAACCTGCCTCACCCGCGCGTCGCTCGGGATCAGCGCATTCAATTCATTTCCGTTCCGGTAATGAATTCGAGTTCCGCCCACGCCTTGTTGTGGTTCACCACGGCGGTGGCGCATGCGATCTCATAGTTCAGTACGTTCATCTGGTTATCGAGCAGCGTGAAAAAGTCCACACGGTTCACGCGATAGGCCGCGAGCGAGGATTCGACAGTCAGCTTCGCCTGCGACAGCACTGTGGTCTCATACAGGCGCGCGGACTTGAAGTTCTGCTCCGCATTGGCAATCTCCTGCCGCAGCCGTGACGCCACTTCGTTCTGTTGCGCTTGCCACATGCTCGTCGTCTGATCGCGCATAGCGGTTGCTTCGGCCACGCGAGGTCCAAGCTTGCTCGCGCGCCACAGCGGCAGATTGATTGCCACGGTCAGGCTCACCATGTCCTCGCGTCTATCGCCCATGGGCGACCGGTCACGCTGACCGTAAGAAAAGCGCACGTCGAAGTCGGGGTAGTACTCCTTGCGGGCAAGCTGGATCGCCTTTTCGCTGCGTGCCATCGTGCTCTGGAGAGCGAGCAGTTGCGGCCGCGCTGTCATGGCAACTTGCCGCAGTTCTTCCAGCCGCGGCGCGACTTCTTTGAAAGTTGGCAACTGAGGCACAGGCGCTGCCAGGTCCGGTGCGCGGCCGAGAGTCCGATCCAGCTCGGCTTCGATCATGCGCC
>JAYVME010000060.1:0-2580 GCA_043759115.1 Betaproteobacteria bacterium
GCCCCGCCGCCCAGCAGGCCGGCGTAAAGGACAAGCACCCCCAGCACTATGCCTGTCGCGGTAAGGACGGCCGCTTCACCGAGGATCAGCGCAAAAATCTGCGCGGGCCGCGCGCCAAGCGAGCGCAGCACCGCCATCTCGCGCCGCCGCTCGACGAGGCTCGTCAGCAGCGAAACCAGCATGCCCGACAAGCCGACGACGACCACGAGCGCGGACACCGCGAACAACGATTTCTCCACGGCACCGGTGATCTCCCAGACCTCCTGCAGTGCCACCCCGGGAAGCACGGCGGTCAACGGCTCTCTCGCGTATTCGTTCACGGCGCGCTGCACGGCGAGCGCGGCGCCGCGGGATTTCAGGCCCACCAGGAATGCGGTGATGGCGCGCGGCGTACCCGTCCGATGCGTATCCTGGATGATCGCCGCAAGCGGATCCTCACCTGCGACGGGTTCCTCGTGCACGGCATCCAGGCCGGCAAGGGAGACATGTACCGTGCGGTCCACCGGGGTACCGGTGCGCCCCAGGACGCCAGCAACCCGGAACGGGTGCTGCTCATGCAACGCAAAGCTGACGTCGCCGGCGCCGTGCGCGATCACGATGGAATCGCCGACGCGATATTTCAGTGCCTGCGCGACATCCGCACCGAGCACGGCATCGCGCTCGTCATCGAAGGGTTTGCCCTGCTCCAGCACGAGCGCGCGGCCGCGGGCGAAACGAAAATGTTCGAAATAGGCCGGTGTCGTCCCCAGTACCCGGTAGCCGCGATGGGAATCGCCCAGGGACAGCGGAATCGTCCAGGCCACGTCCGGCCTGTCGGCGATCGCGCGGTAACTCTTCCAGTCGATGTTGTTCGTCGCATTGCCGATGTGGAATACCGCCGACAGCAGGAGGTTCACGGCGCTGGTCCTTGCTCCGACGACAAGATCCGTCCCGGAAATGGTCGCGGCGAAACTTTCACGGGATTCGTAGCGGATGCGCTCCACACCCAGCAACAGCAGCACGGAAAGCGCGATCGACAAAGTCGTCAGCGTCGCGGTGAGCTTGCGATTGCGCAGGCTTTTGACGGCCAGGCCGGCGATCATTGCGTCAGTCCCGAGCGCGCGCTGGCAGCGCCCGACGGGCGGTTGATTTCTCCGAGCGGAAGTACACGGTCGAAGCGCGAACCCAGCGATGCGTCGTGGCTGACAAAAATCAGGGTCGCATTGCGCTGCCCGCACTCGCGGAACAACAGGTCGAGAAATGCCGAACGGCGGTCTTCGTCCAGCGATGAGGTGGGCTCGTCCGCGATGACGAGTTCAGGCATGCCGATCAGTGCGCGGGCCGCCGCGACGCGCTGCTGCTGGCCGACGCTCAGTTCCGTCACCGGCCTGTGCAGCAACGCGTCGTCCGCCATGTCCAGGTGATCGAGCAACCGGATCGCTTCCGCCTCCACGCCGGTACCCGCACCCGATGCGCGCTCGCGGCGCCGGACCGAAAAGCCGCACGGAAGGCAGACGTTTTCGAGGACGGAAAGATAAGGGATGAGATTGAACATCTGGAAGATGAAGCCGATGTGGTCGGCGCGGAAACGATCGCGCGCGGCACCATTCAGCTTGCCGATATCCTGTCCGAGCACCCGGATCGTGCCCTCGCGCGGAACGGTCACGCCCGCAAGCAGGCTGAGCAACGTCGACTTGCCGCTGCCGCTGGGACCGCGCAGGAAGACGCGCTCCCCTTCTTCGATGCGCAGGCTCTCGATGTCGATCACGGCCGGCGAAGCGGGAGACCAGGAGAACCGAAGGTTCGACAATTCGATGACAGGGGTAGGCACGAAAGGCTAGTGCTGCGTACTGCGTGCTGCGTGCTGCGAAACGCATCGCTGAAGACGGGAAACCGAGGTCGGCGCGAAAGGGTTTGAAAAACAATGCGCGAATTCGTCAAATTGATGAGTGGCGACCGCGCCCAGGGATTCTTCGCAGCACGCAGCACGATGGGCGCAGCCCTGAATCCAGCGAAGTCGGGGCAGCACCCAGCACATTCTCTTTCTCACGGACCTACCGAAAGTGTCAGTTCTCCGAGCCCCTCGATCTCCACGCGTACTGCGTCGCCCGCATTCAGCCATTTCGTTTCGACTACGCTGCCCAGGGTGACGAACTCGCCGGCACGCAGCGGATCGAGCCCGTGCTTTGCGCGGGAATTCGCCAGCCAGGCCAATGCCTCCAGCGGATGGCCCATTACCAGGGCACCCGTGCCGCGCCCGACTTCGACGCCGTTGACGAAAGTCGCGCCGGATAGCCTGCCCAGATCGAGTTTGCGCCAATCGCGCACCGGTTCTCCAAGCACGCACCCCGAATCGAAGAAGTCGTCGGCGATCAGCGTGGGCACACCGAGCGTGCGGAAATTTTCATACCGTTCGTCCACGAGTTCGATCGAGGCCATGACCGCACCGACTGCCCCGCCCGCCGACTCGCGGTCTACCGGCGCGCCCGCCGGTGCCAGATCGCGTGCCAGCTCCACCGCTATTTCGCACTCGATACCGAGCCTCACAAATCCGGATCGCGGTACGCTGGCCGACCGATGCAACACCGTTTTTTCGAATAC
>JAYVME010000061.1:0-2574 GCA_043759115.1 Betaproteobacteria bacterium
GACGTGATTGAAAAAACGCTAGACGTGCTGGGTTACGTGCCGCCGGCGCCTAATCGCGCCACGCTCGATCCCGAGGCGTACGCGCGCTTCGTCGCGGCGGTCGGCAAGTTTCACTGATACACTCGATATGCAGTTTACTTCGAAGCGGTTTTAAAACAGGGCGGTTGCATTTTGAGATGTCTTTTTATACACACTTAACGGATCACAGACTATGCAACCCTCCGCAGCCGCCGTGGTCACCGGCGCCAGTTCCGGCATAGGCGAAGCCTGCGCGCGCCGATTGCTTGATAAGGGCATTTCTGTAATTGCATTGCAGCGCTCGGCGCCGAGATTGCAGCATCTCAATCTGCATTTTCGCCCGATCGATCTGGCCGATCTGCCGGCCACCCGGGCGCTCGCGCGTGAGATCGCGGCGGAATTTCCGGTGCGCTACCTCGTCAACAACGCGGGCGCGAACCGTCCGGCGCTGCTCGAAGAGGCGACCATCGACGACCTGCAGTACGTGACGGCAATCACGCTGGGTGCCGCGATGGTGCTGACGCAGGCGTTCGTGCCGAACATGCGCGCCGCTAAATTCGGCCGCATCGTGAATATCTCTTCGCGCGCGGTGCTCGGCAAGAGTTCGCGCACGGTCTACGCGAGCGCCAAGGCGGGCTTGATCGGCATGACGCGCACGGTGGCCATCGAAGTCGGCGGCGACGGCATCACCGTCAACGCCGTGGTGCCGGGCCCGGTGGCGAGCGATTTGTTTAACCGCGGGCATCCCGAGGGCAGCGCCAAGCGCCAGTCCGTGATCGACGGCATACTGGTCAAGCGCGTCGGCACGCCGGACGACATCGCGCGCACGGTGCTGTTTCTGCTCGATCGCGACAGCAGTTACATTACCGGCCAGGCATGGTTCGTTTGCGGCGGCACCAGCGTGACGGGTACGGGCGGCGCGTGAGATTGCGCGAGAGATAAATTCCGAAACGATTTATTTGCGCGCGTGTGCCGGTATGGGCGCCTTGATTTACGGGGGCGGCGTGATCGCGACGCGGTTATCCTGCGCGCAGGCGTGCCGAACTGGTAAACCGACAGCGCATCCGCTCCGGCCAGCAGCACGAAGTTTTCCGGCGGCACGCGGTGGCTCAACGTCCCCCTGCGGCCGCACATCGAACAATTGCATTCGGTCGCGCGCGTCAGTTGCAGATGCACCCGGAAGCGCACCCGGCCGCAGTGGCAACCTCTGTCGTGGGATTCAGTGCTCATGCGAGCCTCCATTGCTGTTACGATCGGATCGTGCGTAATGTCTGAAGATGCGAGACTGAATGCATATCTGCTGATCGCGTTTCTCACGGCGACTGTCAGGACGCTGTACGCGAGGGCGCAGCATGAGTGGCCGATTACGTTTAGTGTCGGCGTCGGCATTTTTCCGAGCGTTCCGGAAGATGTCGACCAAGTCATCGCTTTTTGCGAACGGCTGATGTACCGCGTCAAGGCATTGGGCAAGAACAAAGTGCGGCACCGGACGTTCGACCCGAACGAGGTGGACTCGGCTCCGCCGGCGCGGCTGCACTCGGTGCGCTGAACGGGAAATTTTTCGTCCGCAGTATCCGCGTCTCGCAATCGATGCGGCGCGCCGGTTATTCCCGCTGCATTGCTTTACTCGGGTTTGATGCCGCTTTGCCTGACGACTTTGGCCCAGCGCGCGATTTCGGATTTGATGCGCGCCTGGAATTCCCGGGGTGAACTCACGATGACTGCCGTGCCATCGGCGGCCAGTCTATCAATCACGCCCGGCGCATTCATTGCCTTGACGATGTAAGCGTTCAGCGTCGCAACGACCTGCGGTGGAGTGTTGGCGGGCGCCAGGATGCCGACCCAGCTCGTGAATACAAAATCCGGGTAGCCGGACTCGGCGATCGTCGCAACATTCGGCAACAACGGCGAACGCTCGCTGCTTGTGATGCCGAGTGCGCGCAGCCTGCCCGCTTGCACCTGCGGCAGCGCCGGGCCGAGGGCGGGAAAGCCCAGGTCGGCTTCCCCGCCCACCACGGCTGCCAGCGCCGGGCCCGCACCCTTGTACGGCACGTGCGCCAGGTTGACGCCGGCCTGAATGCGGAACAACTCGGCGGCGATGTGCAGATTGGTGCCGTTGCCGCCCGACGAATAGTTGAGCTTGCCCGGCGCGGCGCGGGCGGCGGCGATGAGTTGCGCTAAAGTTTTGACGGGCACCGACGGGTGCACGACCAGCACGTAGGATCCGGCGGCGACCAGCGATACCGGCGCGAAATCCATTTCGGCGTTGAACGGGAGTTTATCGAATAGGCTGGCATTGACCACAAACGGCAGCGTGGTGCTGAGCAGCGTATAACCATCAGCGGGGGCGCGCGCGACGAATTCGGTGCCGATATTGGTCGAGGCGCCGGCCTTGTTCTCGACGACCACGATCTGCCCCGTGAGTTCGGTCAGCTTCTGGCCGAGCAGGCGCGTGACGAGATCGAGGATGCCGCCGGGCGAAGTCGGCACTATCATGCGCAGCGGCTTGTTGGGAAAATCGCGCACCTGGGCCAGTGCCGGCGCACAGTAAACAGC